>JANNWE010000439.1:0-1676 GCA_031414675.1 Cytophagaceae bacterium | reverse complement strand
CGAAGGTAAGGTTTATTGGAAAATTCCATGGTGAAACAATCAAGCAAACTCCCTTAGGCTCATATTTAATATACGAAGTTGAGCCCAACATTGCCATTGGTGTTCCTACTTTTTGGTTGCTCATCCATTGGCCTAAATGGTGCAAAGCATGTTTAATTTCACTTGTTACAACAAAAATTTCAGACAAATCTACCTCTTGTTTTGATTTGTGAAAATCAGCCCACATGGCATCTCTTAAGTCTTGCCTAAAAGTATTTTCTACAGCATTTTTCAACTTTTTCAGCTTTTCTTTTCTTTGCTTTACGGTACTAGATGCCACTAAATATTGATGTTTTTTCTGTTTTTCAAAAACCTCAATAATTGAATTTTTGTGTTCCATTTTATAAAAATTAACTTTGTTTCAAAATCATTTCTGCCCCTTTTTCGGCTATCATATACACTGGAGCATTGGTATTTCCTGACACTATTTTAGGCATTATTGAAGCATCAATTACTCTCAGACCTTCAATTCCAATTACCCGAAGCTGGTTATCTACTACGGCCATTTCATCATTTCCCATTTTACATGTCCCAACTGGATGATAAACCGTTTCTATTTGTTTTAGAATATGATCTAAAAAGGCTTCATCCGAACTTCCCATTGGAGGCGTTAAAATTTCTTTTAAATAGGCCGAAAATCCATAATCCTTTAATACTTCCAATGCTCTTTTACCAGATTCTATCAAAACTTTTCTGTCGTCTTCGTGTTCTAAAAAATTTGGTTGAATTAGCGGTTTGTCAAAAGAACTATTCGATCTAAGAGCCAAATAACCGCGGCTTTTGGGCCGCAGTAGAGTGGGCAAAATTGAAAATCCATCGGTAGTTGGAAATGTCTTAATATCATAAATGTCGGCCAAATAATCATTCCCAAGATGTAAAGAGGCAAAATGAAATTGGAAATCTACTCTTTCTGGACTTAAAGAAGATGACCCAAAAGCCACTGCTTCTAATGGGCTTGCAGTAAAAACACCTTTCTTTTGAAGAAAATATTTAATTAAACCAGCTAATTGATTGAGGGGTTTTAAATGATGATTTTGCCCTACTTGAACATTTGATAGCCCGCTAACTGCATAAAACAAATGATCTTGAAGATTTTTACCGACGCCAATTAGGTTTTTCTTTACTTCTATCCCGAAAGGTTTTAATTCATCTTCTGCCCCAATTCCCGAAAGCATTAAAAGTTGTGGAGAAACAAATGTTCCTGCAGAAAGAATGACTTCTCTTTTTGCTTTAAAAATATTTAATTCTCCATTTTTTGAAATAACCTCCACTCCCTGAGCTCTATCATTTTCAATAATAACTTTTTTTACCTGGGTATTTGTAAGCACTTTTAAATTCTTTCTGGCCACAATTGGTTTTAAAAATGCATCTACTGCTGAAAATCTCTTTGCATTTTTGATTGTAAATTGAAAAAGCCCAGCACCTTCTTGATTCATTCCATTGTAATCTTCATTTCTAACAAAACCTTTGTTTACACAGGCATTTACGAATGCTTCTGAAAAAGGAGTTTTAAAGTTTTTAGCATATTCAACATTTAATTCCCCAGCATGTCCATGAAAATTTGTAGAAATATCTTGATTACTTTCCGATTTTTTAAAATAAGGCAATACCTCCTTGTAAGACCACCCAAGATTTCC
>JANNWE010000438.1:0-8956 GCA_031414675.1 Cytophagaceae bacterium | reverse complement strand
AAAAATAGGCTGTAAAAATTAAAATTACTCAACCCTAACATATACAATAATTTGTTAAAAAAAATCGAAAGGCTTGGGGCACTGCTTCAAGTCTTTTTTTATGTCTTTAATGTTAACAAAAACCCTTAAATGTTACCTTATCGTTAAGTTCTTTCCACGTAACATTCACTTAATATTTAAAAGTGACATTTGCACCGTGTTACTATAAATATTACTTAATCAATCAAATCTTTTGTATGAAAAAACAACTACAGTTTTGTTTCAGTAAGGTTTTTCTAATTTCTACTTTGCTAAGTGCTGCCTACTTTACTTCTTTTGCCCAAACGCCAATTACTGGTATGGTAAAGGATTCCAAAAAAGAGCCAATTCCAGGTGTGAGCGTTTTAATTAAAGGTGCTAATACTGGCACTATCACAGATATAAACGGCTCTTTTAGAATTTCTGCTCCAAATAAAACTAGTGTTCTAGTTTTCTCTTCTATAGGCTTTGATTCCAAAGAAATAACAATAGGCGATAAAACCAAATTAGAAATTGAATTAAATGAAGATACTAAGTCACTACAAGAAGTAGTAGTTACTGCCTTAGGTATCAAAAAAGATGTTCGAAGGGTGGGTGTCTCTATCCAGACTGTTGATGGAGCTTCCACAATAAAAGCTAGAGAGCCAAACGCTATCGGAGCACTTGTTGGTAAGGTAGCGGGTCTAACGATTGGTCAACAACCAGAACTCTTAAGAAAGCCAAACATTCAATTAAGAGGAAATTCTGACGTATTGTTTGTAATTGACGGAGTACCAGTAAATTCGGATACTTGGAATGTTAATCCAGATGATATTGAAAACTATTCGGTATTAAAAGGAGCTTCGGCATCAGCTCTTTACGGTTTTAGAGGTAAAAATGGTGCCATTTTAATTACTACCAAAAAAGGGTCAAAAGATAAAAGAGGTTTCTCTGTTGATTTCAACTCATCAACAATGGCAGACAGGGGATTTTATGCCATTCCTAAAGTTCAAGATATCTTTGGACCTGGTGACCACGGACAATATTCTTTCGTAGATGGTAAAGGTGGCGGACTAAATGACGGAGATTACGATGGCGGTTGGGGACCGAAATTTGAAGGTCAATTGATAGCTCAATATGATTCACCGATAGATCCAATAACAGGAAAAAGAATACCTACTCCTTGGGTAGCTCGCGGAAAAGACAATTTAACGAGGTTTCTAGAAACAGGTATATTATCTACCAACAACCTTTCGGTTTCTTCTTCAGGGGAAAAGCACAATTTGCGTTTTTCAACATCACAAATTTTTCAAAAAGGTATTACGCCTAACACAAAGTTGAATATCACCAACTTCAATGTTGGTGCTGATTATCAATTCACCAAAAAATTAAAGTTTGAGTCAAGTCTCCAATATAATAAACAATATACTCCCAACATTCCTGACGTAAATTATGGACCAAATTCCATCATTTATAATATAGTACTTTGGGGAGCTGCAGATTGGAATATAGACGACATGAAAAACTACTGGCAACCAGGCAAAGAGGGCATTCAACAGATATATGCAGAGTATCAAAGGTATAACAACCCTTACTTTATGTCTTATGAGTGGTTACGAGGACATTACAAGACAGATATTGTTGGACAAACAGCATTAACCTACAAATTTACAGATAATCTTGATGTAATGTTGCGTTCGCAAGTAACTACCTGGAATTTACTTCGTACAGAGAAACTTCCTTACAGTGCGGGTTCTTATGGTAGGGACGAAAGAAGAGGAGATTACGCAGAAGATAGAAGAAACTTGTTTGAAAACAACACAGATATCTTAGTAAGATTTGACAAAGACATAGTGAAAGATTTCAATACCAAAATTTGGGTTGGAGGTAACGTCAGAACATTTGAATACAATTCATTGTTTGGCAAAACAGATTATCTCAATGTACCTGGCTTATATAATTTCTCTAATTCTGCAAATCCAGTGAAAATGTATAACTATAATGCAAATATGAGAGTAAATTCAGCCTATTATTCAGCTGATTTTTCTTACAAAAACATTGCAACTATATCCACTACTGGTCGTGTTGATAAACTCTCTACCTTGCCTTCAGGAAACAATACTTTCTTTTATCCATCGGTATCTGTGGCTACTTCTTTAACGGATTATATCAAAATGCCTGAGTTTGTTTCGTTTTTGAAATTGAGAGCTTCTTATGCAAATGTTAAAGATGGATTAACATCTTCTACTATTGGTGCTACTCCCTTTTCATCTTATCCTGTTGGATACGGAGATCAATATTCTTCTCCTTATGATGGCCCTACATATCAAAACTCTGCTGCATATTCTACTCCTTTTGCATATAATAACCAAACAGCAGCCTATTATTCTAATACTTTAACAAACCCAAATATTGAGCCATCCACTACGGCTCAAAAAGAAATTGGTTTAGATTTCAAAATATTACAAAATCGTTTAGGTTTAGATGCTACCTATTTTGTATCTGACGAAGGCCCAAAAATCTTTAACTTGCCAATTTCAAGTACTACTGGCTACACTTCAGCATTGGTTAATGGAATAAAAACTCAGAAAAAAGGACTAGAAATAGCAATAACTGGATCTCCTTTGAAAAAATCTAGTGGCTTAAATTGGGACATAGTAGCAAACTATTCTACCTTCCAAGAGAAGTTAACTGAAATCTATCCGGGTGTAAAAAACCTAAATACATTTTTGAAAGTAGGCGATAGAGTAGATAAATACTATGGTCGTGCGTTTGTAAGGACGCCAGATGGCCAAATTATTAACGATGGATCTGGTAGACCAATATATGCTCCTGTAAATCAATATCTAGGAAATTTAAACCCTGACTTCGTATTTGGAATTAACAACAAATTTTCCCTAAAAAACATCACCTTAGGCTTCCAGTTTGACGGAAGAATAGGTGGAGTATTGTCTAACTATATTCAAAGACAAACTTTTAGAGGTGGTCGTCACATAGATTTAGGAACTGGCGATATGTTAACAGCTCATGAGCAAGATGTAAAAGGAGTGAAATCTTGGCTAGGAGAGGGCGTACAAATAAATGGTACAACAGCATTGAAATATGATATTGATGGAAAAGTTACAAACTACTCTGAGTTGAGCTTTGTACCAAATGCTACAAAACAATTTCTTCAAGACTGGGTAAGTAGATATTATAACTCAGACGAAGGTAACTTAATGAGCCGTTCTTTTGGTATGCTAAGAGAAGTTGTAATTGGTTATTCTTTGCCTAAAACAATGCTTGGAAAAACGTTTCAAGATATCTCAATTTCTTTGGTAGGTCGTAACTTGTTTTATTTCGCCGAGAAAAAAGACATTGACTTAAACCAATATTTAAGTGGGGGTAGCTCTGGAACTCAAACTCCATCCACAAGACGATATGGTATTAATGTAGCATTTAAATTTTAATACCAAACTGAACACTTTTTAATTTTTAAATTCAAAAATATTATGTTAAAAAATAAATTAAATATATTAGTAATAACTCTGGCTATGCTTTTAAGCATGAGTTGCGAAAATACTTTCGAGCAATTGGAAGTTAACCCAAACAGCCCTACAAGTGTGCCTGCATCATTGGTTTTACAAGGCATTGAGTCAGACATGTTTACCAATACAGGTCGCCCATTTAGTGCAGAAATGCGTTGGAATCAATTTTATTTGTCAAATTACAACTATTACGCCACAAACGAATACACTTGGACAGATGCAACTAATCATTTTATCACACTAAAAAACGTGACTAAAATGGAAGAAGAAGCTTTAAAAGCTGGAGCTGAAGTAGTAAATCCTTATTCAGCTGTGGGTAAATTTTTCAAGGCTTTCTTTTATGATCAAATGTCAAAAAGAGTAGGTGATTTGCCTATGAGCGAAGCGCTTAAGGGTATTGAGAATATCAACCCTAAATACGATACTCAAAAACAAGTATATGTTCAGATATTGAAATTGTTGGAAGATTCAAATTCTGATTTAACTGCGCTAATCACCAAAGGAAATCAAACTTTAGGTGGTGATTTCTACTTTGGAGGAGACTTGAAAAAATGGCAGAAAGCGGTGAATGCTTTTCAATTAAGAATATTATTGAGTTTAAGTAAAAAAGAATCAGATACCGATTTAAACATTAAGGCTAAATTTGCTTCCATTGTGGGTAATCCAAGCAAATATCCATTGTTTGGAGCAACAGGCGAGAGTCTTCAATACAATTCTAACCAGTTTAATAAATATCCTTCAAATCCTGATAATTTCGGTTTCGATGCTACTCGCCAGAATATGTCAAAGGCTTATGTAGAGCGTCTGACAGAGCGAAAAGATCCACGTGTAATGATTACTTGCGAGCCTGCTGGTTCAGCATTGAAAGCTGGAAAATTAGCTTCAGATTTCACCTCATATGCAGGTGCTGAAGCAGGAGAAGATTTAGCCGATATGAGTTCCAAAGCAGGGGTAAACAATGGATCTGATTTTGCTCCAGGTGTATATTCATTCCAAAATCGTAAACGCTATTATTCAAATTATGTAGGAGAAAGCACATTCTTAGTTGGATTTCCAGAAATGTGCTTCAATATTGCTGAAGGGATAAACAGAGGCTGGGCAAGTATTGATGCAGAAAAATGGTACAAACAAGGAATCACCGCTTCTATGGAATTCTACGGAATTAAAGATGGCTCTAACACGATGAGTTATTCAAGAACTGGAAGCAGAGACGCAGCCGACCAAAGAACTTTTACAATTGATTTCAAAATGGCAGACTACCTTAGTCAAGCTAATGTTAAATACGAAGCTGGTACATCAGGAATTGAGAAAATTGTCACTCAAAAATACTTAGCGTTTTTTATGAACTCTGGCATGGAGGCATATTTCAACTGGAGACGTACAGGATTCCCTAAGTTTTATCAAGGCGTGGGCAATGGCAACTCCAACAGAATTGCAGTAAGATGGTTGTATCCTTTATCGGAAAGAACTACAAATGTAGAAAACTACAAGGCCGCTATTGCCTCTCAATTTGCCGGAAAAGACGATATCAACGAAATGATTTGGATGCTAAAGTAACAAAGACTCTTATAGATTAGGTTAAAGTTGTTAAAAATAGAAAACGGGGTATTACTCCGTTTTTCTTATTTAATTCGAAAAATTATGCAAAACTCAAAACAAACAATCAGGGATATTAAACAGCTATTTAAACAAAAAGGAAATTCCAACTACTTTGGTGAAAATGTAAGTCAATTTGAACACGCTGCTCAAAGTATGATGCTAGCCATTAGTGATGAACAATCTACCGAAATGCAAGTGGCAGCATTTTTACATGACATAGGCCATTTACTTGATACCCCTGAAAATACCAATGAAATGGATATTTATGGTAGAAAAGACCATGAAGAAGCCGCTCAATTGTGGTTATTAGAAAGAGGATTTTCGAAAAAAATACAGGCCACAGTAAAAAACCATGTAATTGCAAAACGATATTTATGTTTTAAAAACCCCGAATATTATCTAGGATTGTCAGATGCTAGCAAACAAACCATGGAGTTTCAAGGTGGAAAAATGTCAGAAGCTGAAGCACAATATTTTGAAAATGAACCCTATTTTGAAGAAAGTATTCTGCTTAGAAACTGGGATGATAAAGCAAAAATTCCTAATATTGTTCTCCCCAACTTAGAGGAATGTTTAGAAATAGTAGATAAATATTTGTCAAAAAACTAAAAAAGAAACTGAACCTAGCATAAGAGTAAAAAAAAAAATTGCACTTAAATGAGAATATTTACTATACCCATTTTATTCATTCTATTTTATTTTCCTACCTTAGGGCAATATAATGAGACCTTTATTGTCCGCCCATACCTTCAAATTGGGGCTTCACCATCCCCAACTTCTATTGAAATTCTATGGCAAACCAATGTTACGGACGCCGTGTGGAGTGTAGAATACCGTCAATCTCAAAACGAAACTTGGAAAAAAGCCGAAACACCATTAATAAGTAAGATTAAAGCAAATGGGATTACCGAAAGAAATCTATATACTACAAAATTAACTAACCTTGAACCAGGCAAACTATTCTATTATCAGACGATTAAAGACCAAAATACTGTTTTTTCTTCCGAAGGAAAAGCTTTGAAAGCCGCAAATCAATCCTACAGATTTATTGCTTTTGGAGACATTGGAGCCAACAAGCGGGAACAAAAAGATATAGCAATGCAAGCATATAAAACTCAACCCGATTTTGTAGCTGTTACTGGAGATATCGTATATAATAGAGGGCTCATCACAGAATATGACTCTAAATTTTGGCCCATTTACAATGCTGAAAAGCCAGATACCAATGGTGTGCCCATGATGGCTAGTATCCCTTTTGTGGCTGCACCGGGCAATCACGATATAGACACCCGAGACCTAAATAAATTCCCGGAGGCACTAGCCTACTATATGTTTTGGAGTCAGCCATTAAACGGTCCCTTAAAAGCAGAAGGAAGTGCTTTAGTACCAAAGCTTATCGCCAATGAGGAAAATCGATCTTCTTTTTTAAAAAGTGCTGGAAATAAATACCCCGTAATGGCAAACTTTTCATTTGAATATGGCAATGCGCATTGGACAATTTTAGACTCAAATCCTTATGTGGACTGGACAAACAAAGAAGTATTAGATTGGGTAGAAAAAGATTTAGCCGATGCAAAAAATTCCACTTGGCATTTTGTGATGTTTCATCATCCAGGATTTAATTCATCGAGAGCTCATTATGGGGAGCAACAAATGCGTTTACTTTCTCCAATATTCGAAAAAGGAAACGTAGATGTGGTATTTAATGGTCACGTGCATAATTATCAAAGATCCTATCCATTAACTTTTAAACCTGACGGTATGGGTAGCATAATTGCAACAGAAGATTTGACAAGGGCTCGAGGAAGATTTGTATCAGGAAAATGGACTTTAGATAAGCAGTTTGATGGCAATAAAAACAAACAACCCAAAGGCATTATTTATTTAGTATCGGGCGCAGGCGGAAACTCTTTATACAATATTGACCAAACAACCGATACCGATAGCTGGATGAAATTTACGAATAAATTTGTTTCAACCGTACATTCATTTACATTGGTGGATGTAAAAGATAAGGTCCTAGAAATAAAACAACTAACTGCCACAGGAAAAGTGTTAGATAAATTTATAGTAGAGAAAAAATAGGGTCTATAAATCTTGAATTCCGCAAACAATACTTTTCTTCTTCACACAAAATGTTCTATATTTTTATCATTTTCATGTCTCCAATGAAATGAAGATTCGTGGTTTACATTTAATGAAAATAGATGCTTGATTTTGGTATTATAAAATAAAATGTAAAGTAAAAAATTTGTGTCTAAAAGTTAACACAACCATAACAATATAATGTGCTAAATAATCATGAATTAATCGTTCATTTACATATAAGACATTAACTATCTATATATGAAAATACATTTGGTATCATCCACAGATTTTATGGCTAAAGGTACTGGAGTTCATAGTGCGTTTGTTGGAATGTTTGACCTGCTAAAAGAAGAAAATGACGTTGAAGTACTAAAAAATCAAGAAGGATTTGGTGATATTTTTCACTCCCATTCATACGGATTATATTATTTTTTAAAATCAAGAAAATACAAAGGCCGTCGAATTCATACGGTTCATACTACTCCGGCAACTCTAAAAGGTTCGGTAGTATTTCCTGGCCTGGTTCTACCTTTCGCAAAACTATATTTTAAAAAAGTTTTTAATCACGCAGATGTCTGCATCGCCATTTCTCCGATGGTTGAAAAAAATCTAAGAGAGTTGGGCGTAACTTCCAAAATAATTAATATTGGCAATCCCGTGGATTTAAATAAATGGTATCCCAATCCTGAAAATAGGGTATTTGGAAGAGAAATAATAGGCTTGCCAATGGATAAAAAGGTAGTGCTAGGTGTAGGGCAGCTTCAAAAAAGGAAGGGAGTAGAAGACTTTATAGAATTAGCAAATCTTCATCCAGAGATATACTTTGTTTGGGTAGGAAGCAGGCCTTTTGGGGCTATTACTGAGGGCGTTGGACGAATAAACCAAAAAATAGAAGATGCTCCTTCAAATTTAAAATTCTTAGGGCAAGTAGATTTTGAAAACATGCCATATATTTACGCGGCTGCAGATATTTTCTTGTTCCCTTCTTATCAAGAAAATAGTCCTTTAGCGCCAATTGAAGCCGCCGCAGCGGGTCTTCCAGTTTTGTTTAGAGACATTCAAGAATATGAAATGCTTTATGAAGCGGATTATTTAAAAGCAAAAACTAACCAAGACTTTTCAGAATTAATCACTGCTATTTTTAAAGATGCAGCATTTATGAATTATGCTAAACATCTATCTGCGAATCTTTTAAAGCAATTTGACAAAAATTCGATTAGAAAAAAACTCATCGCACTATATGAAAACCTATACTATGGTTTGGAAATAAAAAATTAAATCGAATAAATGACAAAAAAGAATTTTATTTCAATTGTTTTTTTTAGTGTCTCTGTGGCTTTACTTTACTATGTTTTAAAGGATTTAAAATATAAGGACTTTATAAAGCAATCTTCCAAAGTGGAATGGAAGATGGTGGGTTTGTCTGCGGTATGTATGATCTTATCTACTTGGTTTAGAAACTTAAGGTGGTTAATGCTTTTTCGTCCATTAGGATACAAAATAAAAAAAAGCCATGCTCTTTATGCATTGTTACTAAGCTACCCTGCTAATTTATTAATACCTCAATCCAGTTTTTTTGTTAGAGCCTCTTATCTAAAGAAAATGAGTGGAGTTCCTTTTGGTCCTTGCTTAGGAACAATAATGGCGGAAAAGCTCATAGATGGCATAGTAGTTTTTGGCTTATTTTTTGTTTTTTTGTTCTCAAATTTCGCTTTTGATTTTAGTTTTTTCAATACGCATATATT
>JANNWE010000437.1:0-13063 GCA_031414675.1 Cytophagaceae bacterium | reverse complement strand
TAAAATAAATCCTTCTTCTTCTAAATTAGGGCGCTCTGATATTTTCTCTAAAATGATATGATAATATCCCCTTTTTGGAACCGTTACATGACCAAAAAATACGGGGAAATCCATTTGACGAGCAATCTTTTCTGTGCCCACGAAAAAAGAAGTATCCTGATTTAAAAATTTAACCCAAAATGCTTTATCTGGTGGTGCAGATTGGTCATTAGCCAATCCTAAGACAAATTGGGTAATTTTTTGATCTTTAAGTACATTAAATGTTTCATAAGTAGGAAACAATGTGGCTCCAAATTCTTCCCTAGATTTTTTAAACATAGCATTAAAAAAAGGATTCGTCATTTTTTTGTAAGGAACTAAAAAATTTGTATTCAATGCAAAAGGAAAAATTTTTGCAATCCACTCATAATTACCTATGTGACCTAAGGAAACAATAACACTTTTACCACTAGAAATGCTTTCCTTCAATATTTCAAAATTCTCAAAAGTAATTCTTGAGCTCAACAATTTTTTTGAAATAGTAAAACTTTTCAAAATCTCTAAAAATATATCAGCAAGGTATTTGTAAAATTTCTTTTCAATTGCTAATAATTCATCTGAGCTTTTTTCTGGAAAAGAGTTTTTTAGATTTTTTTTAACCACTTTCTTCCTATATCCAACGATATAATAAAGTATTGGATAAACCAAGTAGGAAGAAAGAAAATATAAAATTCTGAGGGGTAAACTAGAAACAAGCATTAAAAATGGATAAATCAAATAGAATGCGATTGCTTGCATTGTTTAGTTTTTAGATTGTATAAAATTAAAGTATTCCTCCTTTGTGTCGAGGTCGATTCTTCCTAAGTCAAAATCAACAGTTGCTATATCATGACTGTTTTTTTCTAATATAGATTTAGCTCCCAATTCTGGTTTTAAATCAAGAATTTCTTCAAATCTTGGTCTTTTAAATAAAACAGGAATGCCTGCGGTTTCATTATATCTTGCGGCTATTATACTTTTGTTTGGAAGCTCTTCTGCGGTTTTTATCATACTCTTTAATAGTCCAGCATTTACATACGGCATATCAGAAGTCATCACAATAATTGCATCAATAGCGTTGGAAACTAAATAAGTACCAATTAAACCCATTTTAATTGAGCCCCCCATCCCCTCTTCCCAAGCTTTGTTGTCTATAACGTTTACAGGCATGTCTTTTAATTCTGGTACAACCTTGGCTTTGTTGGCCCCTACTACCACAGTTATAGGAAAACAAGGGGTTTCAAACACTTCTAATAATAAATGTTTTAGCATTGTAGTTCCAAAAATTGGTAAGGTTTGTTTTGGAAAACCCATTCTTGAAGAAGCACCCGCAGCTAAAATTACTATTCCTACGTTCATATTAATGGAATTTTATGCAAATTTGCAATATTTTTCAATACAATTAAAAGTTTTGGCACGATGTTTTCGTTTCCTTAACTGATAACAATAAATTTTACCCAAATGAAACTTAAAAACGCTTTCCTAATTAAAAGCCTCGTACTCTTTGTATTTATCCTAACCGGTTGTGGTGGAGGAGATGTTAATCCTAAAGGAGATTCCTATGAAATATATTTAGATTTTTGGAATACTTCAGGCAAAAGCCCGGAAGTAAAATTTGATGCTTTGAAAACATCTCGAGAAATAAAAATTGATTTCACCAAGACATTCGGTGGAGAAGTAGACGGACCCGCAGGAACTAAAGTAATTATTGACAATTTTAGAATTATTGATGAATATTCTGATAATCACAATATTGAAGCCATTAATGCTTATGAGTTTAAAACGGATATTAACGATTGGAAGAAGGATGTTGAATTTACCATGAGTTTTAACCAGTCAGAAGATATTAGCGTTGTTTTAGTATTAGACCGAAGCGAATCTCTTGGAACTGATTTTGGAGTTATTAAAACATACGCTATAGATTTTATTGAAAAAATATTTACCGAACGTAAAGTGGTAAAAATGGGAATAGTAGATTTTTCTGATACTGTAAATGAATTCCCGCTTACTACTGATAAAGAAGCTTTGAAAAAATATGTAAATGGGCTAAAACAAGGCAAATTTACAGCTCTTTATAATGCTGTAGATCAAGGAATTGATATGCTATTAAGCTCCAAGTCGCAATCAAGAGTGTTATTTACTTTTACTGATGGCTCAGATAACATGGCTCCTCCTCAAGTAAATTCCGATTATTTGGTAAGTAAAATAAAATCCGACAAAAACACGTATAAAATTACTAGTTTTTGCATTGGATTAAATGGAAATGGCGGAGTTGATAAACCAGTTTTGACAAAATTGGCAAGCGGAGGAACTGCAAGTTTTCCTGAAACAGTTAAAGAACTAAAAACGGTTTTTGAAAAATTTAGTAAAGTTATTTCTAATGTTTATAATCTAACCTATATTCGAAATCAACAGATTATTACAAAAACATCACCTCGGAAACTTAAATTTGAAATAATTACTTCAAAATAAAAATATTAAAATAAGGGGCTTGAGTTTTTCAAGCCCTATTTTTTTGGATTTAATTTTGACCTTTTCATATTCTTTGGTCTTTTTTCAGCATCAATAGGTATTCCTAATAAATCTCGAATTACAACAGATGCTGCCACTCCGCCAAAAGCACTTGGCAAGTAAGAAATGGTACCATAAGCTGATTGTTTAAAATTGGATCCGTCGGTTAATATTAAGGAATCCTTATCCATTTCTTCCGTTGAAAAAACCGCTCTGATACCTAAACCTACTTGGTGTTTTTTTAATCTTTTTCTAACGTAATGTGCTAATTTGCAAGTATGTGTAGAAAAAAGATCCGTAACTCTTATTTTTGTGGGGTCCATTTTCCCTCCAGCACCCATAGAACTCACAATTTTCTGGTTGCTTTTATAAGCTACGCTTAGCAAAGTAAGTTTTGGAGTAATACTATCTATACAATCCATTACATAATCAAAATGCTCCTTTAATATTTCCTCACAACGCTCTGGACTAAGAAACTCGTTTATAACAGTTAACTCTAAATCTGGATTTATAGCTTTCAATCTTTCTGCCATCCACTCAGCTTTACTCTCTCCAATGGTAGTAAATAAAGCTGGCAGTTGCCGATTTCTATTCGTAGTATCCACAACATCACCATCAACAATGGTCATTTTCCCCACTCCGGCTCTACAAATATACTCAGCTGCAAAAGAGCCAACACCCCCTAGGCCTACAATTAAGACATGCGAATTTTGCAAAATATCAATGTTTTGCTTTCCAATAAGTAATTCGCTTCTAGATAACCAACCTAAATCTTTCATCTAATAAATAACTCTAAATAATTTTCTTGTATTTTATTCTTCAACAAATCAATGTCAATATGTAAAACTTGCGAAGCCTTTTCATAAATTTCTAAAACGGAACACGCTGATGAATCTGTCTCAAAAAAAACTTTTGCCAATTCAACTCCTTTTAAAGCTTCTTGAACTGAACTACTTTTTAAAAGTGCTTCGCCAAACGATAAATAAAAACCTTTACGAATTAATTCTAAAGCCAATTCCGATTTTTTATTAAAGCCATGCAAAATTAAAGGTACTTTCGGCTTTATTAACTTTTTAATGGCAATCATTTCGGCAAAAGATTTTACACAATGTATTATCAGAGGTTTTTGGACCTCCTCCGCTAACCTTATTTGCATAATAAAAATTTCTTCTTGTATATTAAAATTAGCCCCTTTTATTTTATCCAATCCAGCCTCTCCAATTATCTTAACCTCAGACAAATAAGCAATCTTTCTTAAATATAAATATTGCTCTTTCAGTTTTATTTCGTTTATAAACCAAGGGTGAATTCCTGCTGAAAAATAAAGATGGCTTTCAAAATTTTTTAAGTCAAATTCTTCAGAATAAATAGTTGGAACAATATAATTAAAATGTTTTTTTATATTTGGATCAAAAACTGAATTATGGGTATGAATGTCTATATACATGCCTTTTTTTTGTAAAAATAAATAAATATGTCGAAGCTTCGATTAGAATGTAAAGCTTTTAATGAATTAAATGTAGACGAACTTTACGATATCATGGTATTGCGTCAACAGGTTTTTGTAGTAGAACAGAATTGTGTATTTTTAGATGCAGATGGCAAAGATAAAAATGCACTTCATTGTTTAGCTTTTGATGAAAATAATCGTTTGGTGGCTTATACTAGAATTTTCAATAAGGATTTATATTATTCTAATTATTCTTCTATTGGTCGTGTGGTAAGTTCACTAATGGGAAGAGGACAAAATTTTGGTAGAATTATTTTTCAATTTTCTTTAGATCAAATCAAGAGAAACTTTGGAAAAAGTGAAGTTAAAATTGGGGCGCAAAGTTATTTAGAAAAATTTTATGAATCGTTCGGATTTCAGTCTATTGGAGAAGATTATATCGAAGACGGAATACCTCACAAGATAATGGTTAAAGAATAAACAAGCTCTAAAATTTATTTTGAAAAGGAAATTTAACTTTTTATATCATCTAAAAAAACAGAATATTGTTGGAATATGACGTTGTTTGAGGTCTATAACTTTTCTAAACTTTTCCGAATCAATTTCCACTTACCAATTTGGTCATTTTCATTTCTCCGTCTTTGGTTTTAATTTTTAATATGCTGACTGCTTGATAGTTATTGAAATTTTCAAGAAATATTTGTTTTTCATTTTTACCCTCTTTAAGAAGTATTTTTTCAGAAAACAATTGCTTTCCTGAAACATTTAATATCACAACATCTGCTTCAATATCTTTATTTGAATCAATATTTAAAGTAATTCTATCCACAAAGGGATTTGGAAAGGCTTTTACTGATAAATTTCCAACAGGAATTTCACTACCCGTTAAAACAAACTCTTTTGGCAAATTTGAATCTAACCATACCAGTCTATTGTAAATGAAATTTTTCAACTCAGCTACTTCTCCTTCAAACGTACGTGAAATGGGTTGAGGGTTTGGCCAAACGTAAACTCCTAAAATTGGCCATTTTTGAAAATTTCTAATTTGAGCGTCTTTTAGCTCTAAAGCCATTTCATTAATATCTTTTTCAATTCTAGCATAATCCAAAACACCTCCGGTCTTTCTTTGCTTAAAATATTCGGCTCTTAATTCTGCCACAAAAGTATTATCGGAGATAATTTTTTGCCAAAAAAATGGGACTTGCCAAAAATCACCTGGACAAATCTCATTAAACCTATATGCAAATAGATCATATCTTAATCCCTGGCAATAATCAGCGTTTCCATAACTTATGTCATAGTCCCAAGGCGGTCCAGCAAACAGCTTTCCTCCTTTTGAGTCCCTATCTTTATATAAATAGCTACTTATTCTATACCCATCAATATTTCTTGAAACCTCATTTAAAATAAAAATTTTTATAAAAGACGGAACGTCAATAAATTTCCTATACCCTTTTTCTGAATCTTTAAAATCTGGACTTGCTACTGCATCTTCAAATTTGCCAATGTAATCAGTTATATATTTTTTTTGACTTGTATTTATGGTTTTCGGGGAATCATAAAAATAAGTAGAGAAATTTTGCCCTGTATTTGGATATTTAGATCTAAAGCTACCAATATTTGCACCTGTACTTTTGTCTATTTTTAAAATATAACCGCCCGTAAGTTGATCCCCAGACACATCTTCCACTTTTAAATTCGAAATGGCCACTCTATTATCATCTCTTTTTATTTTTTCCATAAAAACATAAACTCCTTGATAATTACCATTCAATACCAATTCCACATATCTGGTGCGACTTGCATACATATTTAACTGTCTACCCAAGCTCATAGTAAACACATTATGCATTAAACTTTTCTCATTGTAGGAAGCAAATAAAATCCAATCAGTTTCTTTTGGCATCCCTAGTAAGGGTTGAGGATTTTCTTCCCCATCTTTATTCCAAAGTTCAATTCCATAGGGCTTTTTAGGAAACATTTGAGAACTAGACCCCCTAAATTCAATACCAGCAAACCCGTTATAATGAGTTGGAAGATCAGTTATAGTATTCAGTTTACCTTCGCCATTAAAAATTATTTTAAATTCTACCATTACTTTAGGTTCATCCACAATAAACTTTCCATTGGTATTGATTAATACAATAGGTAAATTGCTACTTTGCAACTGACCGAATAAAAAATGGCTAAATATAAAAAGAA
Source organism: Cytophagaceae bacterium (assembly GCA_031414675.1). GTDB lineage: Bacteria > Bacteroidota > Bacteroidia > Cytophagales > Spirosomataceae > Leadbetterella. The sequence continues at coordinate 6,882 of JANNWE010000437.1, read as the reverse complement.
TGGAAGTTAAAGTAAATTTCATTTAGGTATACACTTTAGGATAGCGTTTAATCCAATTAAACATTTTGTTTATCTCTCTGCTTTTTGTAAAGGATTGTAAAAACATACAATAAAACTCCAAAGGCCAACACACCTCCAAAAAGCTTCAGGAAATTGATAAAATCTTTAACAACGGCCAACAATACTATTGAAACTAAAAATAAAGTAGGGATTTCATTAATTAATCTTAAACGAAGCGAAGTTATTTTTGAAACGTCCAGTTCCTGCTTTTTTATTATTTTTCTACAATATATGTGATACACTACCAAAAGTACCAATAAAACCAATTTTATCTTTATCCATTGCTGATCAAAAAGTGATGGATTAACTAGCAACATCAATATACCAAAAATCCAAGTTATGACCATTCCTGGAGTGGCAATTATCTTGAAAACACGCCATTGCATCAATGTGAATTGTTTTTTCCAATCACTTCTTAATTCCTTGGGTTTTAAATTTACTTCCGCATGATAAACAAACATTCTGACTAAATAAAACAAACCTGCAAACCAAGTAACAAAACCAATGATATGAAATGCTTTAAAATAAAGATAGAAGTCCATCATAAATGAAATAATGATATGAAAAATCAAAAATAATAACAAAATATCAACGTTTTTCAATTAGTTGTTATTAAAATAATACATTGGACTAATTTTTGTTTTTGATTTCTAATAAAAGTTGATTAATGTCAAAGTTTTCATCCATTTTAGTTGCCATATTAATAATATTGGCTAATAAAAGTCTTTTAGCTCAAGATAAAAAAGCATTGATTTTTTTTGAAAAAGGTAAAAAAGATTTTTTAGAAAGAAACTATGATTCATCGTTAGAAAATTTTGATAAATACTTTCAGAGGGATTCTTCCAAAATAGAAGCGTATTATAGAGTAGCCCAAATACACGAATCTTTTAAAAATGTTCAAAAAGCAACTTTTTATTATCTAAAATTATTAGCAAAAGATTCGACCGCCCCAGCAAAATATCCACAAGTATTTACCTATTTAGGCTCAAGAGCATTAGAACAACACGATTTTGAATTAGCAAAAAAATATTTAACAATAGCCTATGCTAACACTAATAAAAACTCTATAGTTTTTACTCAGCTTCAGAAACAATTAAAAACTTGCGAGTTTGGAATTCAAGCTATTGCAAATCCCTTAAATATAAAGCCAGAACCACTAAATGATATTATTAACTTCAAGGCTAAACAATATTTTCCTGCTGTTACTGCCGACAATTCAACCTTATTTTTCACAGCTAGAGACGAGGAAGGAGATGAAAATATTTATACTTCGGAAAATAAAAACAATCTCTGGCAAACACCAAAAAGTATTTCAAGCGAAATCAATACTCCTTTTAATGAAGGAACATGCACTATATCTGCTGATGGCAAAATTATGGTTTTTACTTCCTGTGAGGGAAGAGAATCCTTTGGAAGTTGCGATTTGTTCATTTCAAAAAAAGTAGGTGAAAATTGGTCAAAGCCTGAAAATTTAGGCGATAAGGTAAATTCCAGATATTGGGATTCGCAACCCAGCCTTTCATCAGACGGCTCAAAATTATATTTTTCATCAGAAAGACCATTTGGACTTGGTAAAAAAGACATTTGGATGAGTGAATTGGACGGAAATGGCAAATGGCAAACGGCAGTTAATCTAGGTCAAAATGTTAACACACCTAGAGAAGATGTTTCCCCTTTTATTCATGCAAATGGATACTCTCTATTTTTCTCTTCAGATGGAAGAGAGGGAATGGGGAAGTTTGATATATATTTGGCATCGGTAAAAAATAACTTAGTAAAAGAAGCTACCAACTTGGGCTATCCTATAAACACATCAGATGATGAGCTCTCCTTATTTATTTCGGCAGATGGCAAAACAGCTTATTATTCTTTAGATAATAATAAGAAAGTAAATTTATTTAAATTCTTGATTCCAGAGGAACTCTCAGAAAAAATTGATAGAACATATTTTTTAAAAGGATATGTTTTGGATAAAATAAATCATAAACCCATTTATGCAACTATAGAATTGGTAGATGCCAAAACTGGTGAGAAAATCTCTAAATTCTTATCCGATCCAATCACGGGCGATTATCTGGCCATATTACCCGGAGATGGCCAATATGTTTTATATATCGAAAGTCAAAACTATTTGTATAAAAGCCTAAATTTTGACTTTTCAAAACAATACGAAAGCAAAAGATTGGATTTAGAATTAGTAAAAATTGAGAAGGAAACAAGTGAAGTATTACAAAATATATTTTTCGATAGTGGTTCATCGGTTTTAAGGAAAGAATCTAACATAGAATTGAATAAATTAAAAGATCTTTTAATAAGGAATCCAAATTTAAAAATAGAAATTTCTGGCCATACCGACGACATCGGCAATGACCAAACTAATATGGAACTATCAAAGAAACGGGCTCAATCGGTGGTTAACTTTCTCTTAGAAAATGGCATAGCCACAGATAGAATGTTTTTTAAAGGATTTGGAGAAAGTATTCCAAAAGTAAAAAATGATACAGAACTAAATCGACAACAAAACCGAAGAATTGAATTAAAGTTTATTTAAATAAGATTAAAATTCAATTTTCACAAAAGCGTTTTTAGATTTATATAAATTTAATTAACAAATTACCGAACTTTGTCTTTGAAAAAAGTATTAATTAAGAAAAGATATTCAATGACAACAGAAAAAGTTCAAGTTTTAATATTGGGTTCAGGCCCAGCTGGCTACACAGCTGCTATTTATGCTTCAAGAGCAGGACTAAAACCAGTAATGTATCAAGGTTCTCAACCAGGAGGACAATTAACCATTACCAATGATGTTGAAAATTTTCCAGGCTATCCAGATGGAATTCAAGGTCCTGAAATGATGGAAGACCTTAAGAAACAAGCCGAAAGGTTTGGATTGGACAATAGATACGGAATGGCAACTAAAGTTGATTTCAGTACGCCACTTGCCCATAAAGTTTTGATTGATGAAAACCATGAAATTACAGCCGAAGCGGTAATTATTTCTACAGGTGCCTCGGCAAAATGGTTAGGAATTGAATCTGAAATTAGATTAAATGGTATGGGAGTTTCAGCTTGTGCAGTATGCGACGGTTTTTTCTATAGAGGACAAGACGTGGCTATAGTAGGTGCTGGAGATACCGCCTGTGAAGAAGCACATTATCTTTCAAAACTTTGCAAAAAAGTTACTATGTTGGTTCGGAAAGATGAATTTAGGGCTTCTCAAATTATGCAGAAACGAGTTATGAATACTCCAAACATTGAGATACTTTTTAATACCGAAACTGAAGAAATATTAGGTAAGGAAGGAGTTGATGGGGTTAGAATAAAGAATAATAAAACGGGAAAAGTATCTGAAATTGCAGTAACAGGCTTTTTTGTGGCAATTGGGCATAAACCCAACACCGATATTTTTAAAGACTTCTTGGTACTAGACGATGCTGGTTATATTATCGGAGAAAAAGGAGGTACAAAAACTAATATTGAAGGCGTTTTTGTGAGCGGAGATGCTGCTGACAAAATTTATAGGCAAGCTGTAACAGCAGCCGGAACAGGATGCATGGCTGCACTTGATGCCGAGAGATATTTAAGTGAACAAGAATAAATATTAAGAACTCTTCCTTTTTAGAAGAGTTTTTTTATGTTTTGCTCTTTATTTAATATTTAATAATTTTTCTAAATAATGAAATTGTATTCCAAAACTTGCTTTAAGACTTTTCACTTCTTGGATTTTTGCCAAAAAAGTTGATTCTGAAAAATTCTTTTTCACAGCTGTAATCATTAAATTTTTAGGGGTATGTTCAGAAGAAATAAATTCAAAAATCTTAGTTTGATAACCATAACTTTCTAATATCAAAACTCTTATAATATCAGTTAAGATCTCAGCTTGACGTTCTTCTATAATTCCAAATTTCGAAAATGACTTATTTATACCTACCGGTTTAAATTGTTTACGTATCTGTTTATGGCAACAGGGAGAAATCATAATTACCTCTGCCCCTATTTTTATTCCTCTATATATTGCTTCATCTGTTGCTGTGTCACAAGCATGTAATGCAATCAATACATTTGGATTTCCAATTTCACTGCTTTCAATAGTGCCTTGAATAAAATTTAAGTCTAAAAAATTTGCCTTCCTTGCTAAGCTATTACACAATTGAACCATTTCTGGTCTAAACTCTACACCGGTTATGCTTACATTTTTTTTAAGAATTCTTGAAATAAAATCATACATAGCAAAAGTTAAATACCCTTTACCTGAACCCATATCCACGATTCTAAAATCATTTTCAATAAACGATTCTTTAAGCGACTGGGCGAAAAATTCTAAGTATTTATTGATTTGCTTAAACTTATCTCGTTTTTCGTTTCTCAATTTTCCTTCCTCCGTAAAAATTCCTAAAAGTTTCAAAAAGAGCACATCTCCTTCTTCTATGAGTCTTTTCTTTTGTTTATCATGCTTAAGTTCAATGTTTCGGGTGGTATTTAACTGCTTTTGCAAAAGCCTACTTTTTCCATTTTTATCAAACAATAAATGATAAGAACTTGAAATTAAATATAAATCGGCTTGAAGAAAGCAATTTCTAATCAAAAATTTTAATTGGGAAATGGCTTCTTCCAAAGAGTAGTTTTTTGTAATATCTTTTGTTTGATATTTATAAACAAATGAAATTTTATTGCCAAAATTTGAAGCTATTGGCTTAATTACGATGGATTTATATTCAATATTTTCTAAAAATACTATATTTTCAGAAATTATCTTTTTATCAATATTTTTAATAATATCAATTTTTTTTGTATTTTTAATTATTTCAATATTATTTTTATTTACTAAACTAATAGTTAATTTTGAAATAATATTATTTTCAAAACTTTCTGAAAATACAGATAAAAATGTATTTAAATTATCGACCACTTTATTATTTTTAAAATTTAATTGGTATCAAGGGAAGCTCCATCCGAAAAACAAGCAAAAAATTAAGATTAAGCATTTTACTTTACATAGAAATTCCTATCTATTGCCAATTGATTCCCTGGAATTTTTTTCCACATGGAAGTTGGCTTAATAAACTGTTCTATTCCATCGATCATTACCTTAAGTGGCATTTCAAAGCCTGGAACTACATTAATCCATCGATAACCGATTTGATTATCAGAAATTTTTTGTTCTAATTTAGGAATTCTGGTATCCCTTAAATATTGATCAAATACTTTTGATAAATCAATACCCGCATTTTTAGAAATATAATCTTCAATTTGTTTGGTATCAACAGTTTGATGATAGAACTCTTTATTTAAGCCCCTTAATATTTGTCTAAATTTATCATCATCATTTATTATTTGTCTAATCGTATGAATCATATTACCCCCTTTATAATACATATCCCCAGAACCTTTTTGATTTAGGTTATAAATTCCAATTATCGGTGAATCATTTTTAATATTTGATCGAGTACCAATTACGTAATCCTGACCTGCTTTTTTCCCATAATGAAATTCTGTAAACAAAGTCTCTGAATAATTTGTAAAACTTTCATGAATCCACATATCAGCAATGTCCTTATAGGTAATATTATTTGCGAACCATTCATGTCCACTTTCATGAATTATTATGAAATCCCATTTACTTCCCCATCCTGTTCCAGACAAGTCTCTACCTAAATATCCATTGGCATACTTATTCCCATAAGTTATTGAGCTTTGGTGTTCCATTCCTAAATAGGGAACCTCAACCAGTTTATAACCATCTTCATAAAATGGATAAGGCCCAAACCAATACTCGAATGCTTTCATCATTCGGATGGCGTCTTTAAATTGCACTTTTGCTTTTTCAAGACTTTCGGGCAATACAAAATAATCCATCGTAAGATTCCCCTTTTCACCACCAAATACTTCAGAGAAATGAACGTAATTTCCAATATTAATATTCACACCATAATTATTGATAGGATTTTTTATTTCCCATTCTGTGGTTCGGCTTCCATTAGCATTAATACACATTTTGGTCATTCTTCCATTCGAAATATCCCAAAGACTGTCAGGTACTGTAACTGACATCTTCATACTGTCAGGCTCATCATACATATGGTCTTTAGAAGGCCACCATACGCTTGAACCTAACTCTTGACAGGAAGTGGCCACAAAATCTCCTCCTTTTTCATCTTTTGACCATGAAAAACCACCATCCCATGGGGCCCTTACCGCGGTTTTCGGATTACCCTCAAATTCCACCACTAAAGTTTCCTCTTTCCCTATCATTTGAACTTTCTTCAATAAAATAAAGTAAGCATTTTTGCCTTTTTTGTCAAAATTCAAAACTAACCCATCTTGTAATACTCTTTTTATTTTCATGGGTGTTTGCAAATCAAGTTGTAACACTTGATTGGAATTAAGCACTTTATATCGAATTACATTCTCTCCCGAGATAAATTTTTGTTTAATATCGACGTTTACCTTCAAATTATAATGAATTAAATCCCACCAAACTCTTTCTTTCGTCACTGAACCTCTCAGAGAATCCTCTAAAGAATAGGTTTTTTGAGCAACACAAAAATGGAAGCTATAAATTGCTATAAATAAAATAATCTTGTGCATTAAATAAATATTAAAGTTTTAAAAGTACTAATAAAAGAAATTTAAACGAAGTAGAATGAAATAAATGAACCAATATTTTATAAAAATCACATATTTAAGCACATTTAAACACTTTAGTATCAGCTCCAAATTCAAATTCAAATGTTCCAATTTCAGACGAATCTTTCAAATTCAGAATAAGCACTTTTACATTTTTACCTTTGATTTCAAAAATAAACAAGGCGGGTATTTTGG
>JANNWE010000436.1:0-1798 GCA_031414675.1 Cytophagaceae bacterium | reverse complement strand
AAAAGGAATTCAAAAAGGAAAAAGCGAACTCTTTTTTAATGCAAGCGATGTACTAAATACCATGATTATCAAAAAAGAGATTAAAGGACAAGGATTTATCTATACCAGCGACGACTATTACGAAACACAAGTAATTAGAATTGGATATAGTACAAAATTTTGATTAATTTTAAACTTAAAAGTTAATCAACAAAGAAAATAGGCCTTGTAAAAAGAGATAGAAAAAGCAACTAAATTTGAGAAAAATTACATTAAATATGTATTTAAAATTAGTGGAATTCCCAAATTTCTCATTATGACAATAACAGAAATTTGACCCAATTTCAAAGAAAGAACTCCATTGTAATCTATAATTATGAAAATATTTATTCTAAAAAGTACAGTCTTTCTAATTATAATTCCTCAAATACTTTTTGCTCAGACGTTTATACCTGGCAAAACGTATTTTGATTCCTTAGGTTACGTCGAATATCGAGCAGGAAACCTCCCCATCATCATTTCGGCTACACATGGGGGAAGTATGGAACCAGGCATTCTTCCAGACAGAATTTGTAATGGATGTATTTTAGAAAATGATGCATGGACCAAAACTATTGCGGAAGGCATGTATAATTCATTTTTGAAGCAAACGGGTTGCTATCCGCACGTAATTATTAATCTGCTACATAGATCAAAGTTTGATGCAAATCGTGACATTGGAGAAGCGGCAAATGGAAATCAAAGAGTAGAAAAATCTTGGTATGCGTATCATAAATTTATAGAATCTGCCAAGACTAAAGCAATCGCTGATTATGGTAAAGGGCTTTTTTTAGATATTCATGGGCATGGGCATTCTATCCAAAAAATTGAGCTGGGGTATCTGTTAAGCTCTACAGAATTGCGACTTTCTGATTCCGTTTTAAATACGAATACGTATGTCAAAGAAAGTAGCATCAGATCACTAGCTCAAAATAATATAGAAGGCTTGTCACATTCCAAGGTTTTAAGAGGTCAAAATAGTTTTGGCACTTTGCTTGCCACTAAAGGTTTCCCTTCTATTCCAAGCCTAAGTGACCCTTTCCCCCTACCCAACCAACTGTATTTTGATGGTGGTTATAATACCCTAAGACATGGCTCTAGAGATAATGCAGGAAAAATAGATGCCATCCAAATTGAATTAAATCAAGACATTCGATTCAATAACAATACAAGAGAAATTTTGATAGAAACTTTGACAACTACTGCTAACCAGTATTTTAACCTTCATTATGACAAGCAATATCTAACAAATTTTTGTAAACTTATCGTTACGGGCACAGAAGCTACTATCCTAAATCCCAACTTCTTTATTTATCCCAACCCGGCCGAAAACTATTTCAAAATTAATAGCGATAGGGAGGGAATTGAAATAGAAATATACAATTACCTCGGGCAAAAATTACATACGGAACCTTGGGCAGGAGGAAAAATTAATATCGATTTTTTAGCCAAAGGGAATTATATGATAAAAGTGATGAAAAATAAACAAGTTTTGAGTTCATTAAAATTTATTAAAAACTAATTGATCTTTAATTAGCGGTTTACAGGATTTAATAGGTTTACTTATTTTTTATTAAATATTACTAGTGTCCGATTAAATTAAGAAAAAGGAACTTTTAGATGTTAAGTATCTGATAAACAATAATCCCGTAGGGATTCAATATTGGTAACAAAAAGCACCCCCTTGAAATCAAAAGCCCTGTAAGGGCTTAATATTTAGGTGATTATACCAAAAGATTTTATTTAGTCGGATGACAGTAATTAAATATCAAAAAAAACC
>JANNWE010000435.1:0-15042 GCA_031414675.1 Cytophagaceae bacterium | reverse complement strand
CTAGTTTAAGTCAGATAGACCTTTTAGAATTAAAAAAGCATAATCCTCATTTTAAAACTGATTTACTTCCAGAAACCATCAGAGGATATGAAATAGCTTTTCCAATTGAAAAGATGAGCTATTTCAATGAAAATAGAGTAGCAATCTTAGATTCGGCGACTAAAAAATCAAATACGTTATTGATTCAAAACTCCTCTTCTGATGAGGCTATTTTAGCCAGTGGAAATGCTATTGAACAAAATGAAGAGGGTACTATAATAATTGGAAGAAGATCAAATATTGTGGTATCAGAAATAGAAGATTCTCATGAAGATGATGAAACTCCTACTCAATATAAAAAAGTTACTAATTCGGTTAAGAAAACACATAAGGTAAAAAGAGGAGAGTTTTTAAATAAAATAGCTTCTAAATATAATGTAACTATGACCGATATTAAAAAATGGAATAATAAAAAATCTTCTAAGGTATTGGTAGGAGAAAAGTTAATAGTATATGTAAAAGAAACTAAAAAAGTAAAAGCTAATAGTTTAGCTGCTAAAACTTCTTCAGAAAATATTAAAGGACAAATTCATACGGTTAGGCAAGGAGACACTTTATGGAATATTTCTCAAAAATATGATGGAGTTACTATTGAGGATATTAAAAAGTGGAATAAATTGTCAGGAAATACAGTAAAAGTTGGTCAAAAAATTAAAATTAAAGCATAATTCCTGAAAAATATATATATTTTAGAGAGCTTAGTGCTCTCTTTTTTTTGCCTTCAAAATCTTAAACCCTATGTTTAATTTTATATCTTATGTGTTTTTTGTTTGATATTTATTCAACCCTATTCTTAAACATAAAGCACTTCTAAGACTCAAAAAAATAAGGTAAATTATTAAGCATGTTTTACATAAAAACATCAACTTATAAGGGCTAAAATACTTTATCCTACACCATTTAAGTCATTACTTAAAGGTTAAGTCAAGACAATTTTCATTCATAGTTTTAGGAAAAAAATATTAATTAAAACTTAACTCTTTCAAATACCCCAATGAATATTAAATGGTTTTTATTTTTAAAAGACAAACATGCACATTAGGTAAAAAAATCAAGATTAAATGCTAACAAAATTTTGGTGGCTGCCAAATACAATTAATACTAAAAATAAATACATTTTTTGTGTAATATTGTAATTAATTATTAACCCTAAAATAAAAAAGAAATGCCATTACTACTTACTCTTGTTGCGATAGTATTCCTGATATTATTAATAACTTGGCTAAAAATTGACACATTTATCGCGTTTATTTTAGTTTCAATAAGTTTAGGATTAGTTAGTGGATTAGAAATTCCAGTAATCAGCAAAGCCATTCAAACTGGAGTAGGAAATACGCTAGGTGATTTAACACTTATTATAGGTTTTGGAGCTATGCTAGGAAAACTAGTGGCTGTAAGTGGGGCTGCACAACAAATTACCAATAAGTTAATAAATTTGTTCGGTGAAAAATATTTACTTTGGGGTTTAGCACTTTCTGGATTCATCATTGGAATACCTTTGTTTTACAACGCTGCTTTTGTAATTGTTATTCCTTTAATTTTCAGTATTGCAAGTTCCACTAAATTGCCAATTTTATATTTAGCAGTTCCTATGCTTTCGGCTCTATCTGTAGCACACGGGTATCTGCCTCCTCACCCATCACCAGCAGCTATAGCCAGTCAATTAAATGCTGACTTAGGAAAAACCCTTCTTTATGGCATCTTGGTGGCTATACCAGCCATTGCAATCGCTGGGCCTCTTTTTGGTAGAACACTTAAAAAATACCACCCCAAGATAAATAGCGATTTATTTGCTGATGAAAATGCAATAAATGAAAATCCACCTAGTCTAACTGTTAGCTTTTTCATTGCCCTTCTTCCAGTCTTTTTATTATCCTTTATGTCAATTATTAAACCTAAGTTTCCGGAAAGCAAATTTGTGCAATTAATAGCAGAACCCTATATTGGAATGCTAATTTCTATCCTGGCAGCAATTTATTTATTAGGGATAAAAAGAGGAAAAACCATGAAGCAAACTAGTAAATTATTAGAAGAGGCATTTAAAGGAATAGCCCCTATACTATTGATTATTGCGGGTTCAGGGGCTTTAAAACAGATTTTTATTGAAAGTGGAACTAGCAAATATGTAGGTGAAATATTGTTAGGCATCGATTTGAATCCTCTTATTTTGGGATGGGCAATAGCGGGTTTTATACGAATATGTATTGGCTCTGCAACAATAGCTGGATTAACTGCTGTAGGAATTCTACTTCCTGTAATTCAGTCACAATCTGGCATTTCAAGCGAATTAATGGTTTTATCCATTGGTGCAGGTAGTTTGCTTTTTTCACACATCAATGATGGTGGCTTTTGGCTTTTTAAAGAATACTTTAACTTGAGTATTAAAGATACTTTGAAAACCTGGAGTGTAATGGAAACAATTGTTTCCGTGGTTGGTTTAATAGGCGTTTTGGTATTAGATAAAATTATATAAAGAAATGACAGCAGATTTGAAATTCGAACAGTTAATAACTGAAATCCCTCCTGCTCCTAAACCTATGGGAGTTTATAAGCCATCTTTAATTTTGGAAAACCTAATCTATGTTTCTGGTCATGGGCCAAATCTACCAAATGGAGATCAATTTACTGGAAAAATAGGTTCTGAAAAAGATTTAGAATATGGAAAACTTGCCGCTCGGCAAGTAGGCTTAACAATACTATCTACTTTAAAAGCCCAACTTGGATCATTAAATCGAGTGAAAAGGGTGATTAAAGTGCTGGGAATGGTAAATGCTGCTCCTGATTTTGGAATGCATCCCTATGTTATAAATGGCTGTAGCGAATTATTCGCTCACATTTGGGGAGAAGAAAATGGAATTGGTGTTCGAAGTGCAGTAGGAATGGGTTCTTTGCCAGGAGATATAAGTGTTGAGATAGAAGCAGTTTTTGAACTTCTTTAAAATCCTATTATCAAACATTATTTTCGAAATAGAAATACAAATGGACGTCAGCCTTTCCTTGCTAAAAAAAATTAAAATTATTTATTTAAAATTTTCACAACGATGATTTAAAAAGATTTTTTAAATTCTTCTTTAAAATGTTTCAAATGTTATCCAGTTAACTTTAATAGTAATCCTTTTATTTTTTTATAAAATTCCTTCTTTTCATTTAGCAGAATTAAATAGCTTTAGAAATTTAAAACTTTTAAACTAAATTTGACACAAATAGTATTATTTAAATGGAATTACTTAAAGTTGGGTCTGCTGCATTAAATCAGACTCCCATGGATTGGGAAGCAAACAAAAACAATATTTTGTTGGCAATAGAAGAGGCTAAAAAGCAAGAAATTCAAATACTATGCTTGCCTGAGCTATGCATTACAGGCTACGGCTGCGAAGATGCATTTTATTCTCCTGATTTATACCATACAGCTTTAGAGATATTAGAAGAAATTTGTAACGAGACTCAAGATATTGTAGTCGCAGTTGGACTACCAATTTGGATAAATAATAAGATTTACAATAGTTCATGTGTTATAGCAAATCGTCAAATCCTTGGGTTTGTTTGTAAACAACATTTGCCAAATTATGGAGTTTTCTATGAAGACCGCTGGTTTCACAGATGGAAACATGATCAATCAGACGAAATTACAATAAAAGGCATAAAATATCCGGTTGGAGACCTAATTTTCGAATTTAATGGAATTAGATTGGGTCTTGAAATATGTGAAGATGGTTGGGTAGCAAATAGACCTGCAGTTAGACATTTTGAAAGAGGAGTTGACATTATTTTAAACCCTAGTGCCAGCCCTTTTGGTTTTCATAAGTTTAAAATAAGAGAACAATTGGTTGCTGATGCATCTCGAGCTTATTGCTGTGCTTATGTTTATACAAATTTACTAGGTAATGAATCAGGTAGATTAATTTTTGACGGAGATGCAATGATAGCCTCAGGCGGTGACATTTTAGCTTCAAGCCAACGTTTCAGCTATGCTAGTTACACTTTAACATCAGCTATAATTGATATTGAAAAAAACAAAATTGAGCAAGCAAAAATTAAATCTAATCCTTTTCAAACCAAAAAATTAATTATTTCTAACTTAGAACTTTCTTTTTCCACCATTCCAGATTTAAGAACTGCTCAAGCAGAGCCTTTTGAAACAGGAGGCTTTCTAAAAGAGGAAGAGTTTTCAAGGGCAATTTCTTTGGGTTTATTCGATTATTTAAGAAAATCCAAATCATTTGGTTTTACAATTTCACTTTCTGGGGGTGCCGATTCTTGTGCCTGCACTGCATTATGCGGTTTAATGATTAAACTAGGAGATGAAAGCATCGGATTCGAAAATTTAAAAAATAAAATCTCCTATATTCCCACTATTTCGTCCGCTAATACAAAAGAAGAATTAACAAAAGCTCTTATACTTACTATTTATCAAGCCACAGAAAATAGTTCTGATGATACACTAATTTCTGCCCAAAATTTAGCCGAATCAATTGGAGCTAATTTCTTTAACATTAATATAAATGGATTGGTAGAAACCTATACTTCCTTAATCGAAAATCAAATAGGAAGAAAACTTAGTTGGAATACTGATGATGTCTCACTTCAAAACATACAAGCCAGAGTAAGGGCCCCAAGTGTTTGGATGCTTGCGAACATACACAATCATTTACTATTAGCAACTTCAAATAGATCGGAGGTGGCAGTTGGTTATTGCACAATGGATGGCGACACTGCTGGAAGCATTAGCCCAATTGCTGGAATAGATAAAGATTGGTTACGAACATGGCTGGTTTGGCTTGAAAAAGTAGGGTGTGAAGTCAATGGAAAGCAAATTAAATTAGAAGGTTTAAAATATGTAAACGCATTACAACCTACCGCCGAATTGAGACCAAAAGGAAATAAACAAACGGATGAAAAAGACTTGATGCCGTACGAATTTCTGAATTTTATTGAATTGTTGGCTATTAAAGATAAAAAATCACCTATAAATTGTTTTAAAATTGCCGAGAAACATTTTGAAAAAGAATACAAAAGAGATGAAATTTTTAATTGGATAACCAAGTTTTTTAAATTATGGAGTAGAAATCAATGGAAGAGAGAACGATATGCCCCAGGATTTCATCTTGATGGACACAATCTGGATTCTAGAAGTTGGTGCCGATTCCCAATTTTAAGCGGCGGATATACACTAGAACTTGAAAAACTTAAAGACTATTTCGAAGGAAAAGTAAAAAAAAGTAAAAATAGAATAGGCTTTTAATAAATTTTTATAAGATAAAATTAAAGGAATGACTCTTATAATTTGGAACTTTCGAAAGGTGATTTTAAAACTAGAAAAACTTTAAAGCTTAACTTCAGGTAAATTAATACTAATTCTAAATGAAATTTGACAAAGATTTTGCTCTATTTCATTAAATACCAAGCTTTTATAGGATAATGATCAGAATATGGAATGTTATCGATTGTTTGAAAATCTACATTTATAATAGATTTTTTGTCGTAAAATTGGTTATCAATTCTTAGAAAACTAAGAATCTTATGATAAGTAAACCCAAAACCAAACCCAGTAGATTCAAAAGAATTTTCTAGTTTCTTTCTTACTCTTCCATAAGCAAATCCGTAAGGCAATTCATTAAAATCACCCGCTATAATCACTGGATAAGGACTTTCATCTATCCAATTTTCTAATTGATTAACCTGAAGTCCTCGATTCTCAAAACCTACTTTTAATAATCCAATAATATTTTTTGTTTCATTTCTGTCGATTTGATTATTTGCTTTTAAAATCTTGTTTATTCTAATTCCCATTGATCTTAACTGTACATTCAGAACTCTAATTGTATCTTTTTTTATTACAATATCAGCTGCCAATATCCCATTATTATTAGGTGACCAATACATCTCCTTTTTTGAAATAATTGGAAATCTTGAAAAAATTGCGAGACCAATTGCCCCATTCCCTTTATTGTTTAAGGGATTGGAATGCATATAAACATAGTATGGATTTTTTTTTGATTGTCTTTTTAAAATATTAAATTCTTCTATTTTGTCATCGTTATATAATTCCTGAAAGCACTTTATATCTGCGGATAAAGTATCTAAACTATTTGAAAGTGCCTCTGAATTGGAATTTAAACTTTCAACCTTAAAGTTATGAAAATCATTATACATTAGGTTGTAACTTAACAATGAAAAAGTATAAGGTTCCCAAAGTTTCACATCATTGGGCATTATTTTTATTGTTCTATCAATAATTTTGTAAGTCATTAATAATAAAACAATAGACAAAAAAACTTTAGGAGATTTAACAACTAGCCAGCAAAAAATAAAAAATAAATGCCCTAATAACACTATAGGAAATGTTAACATTAAAAATCCTCCAAACCAATGCTTAATGTCTGAAGAAAAAACTAATTGATACACCAAAAGTGAATAAAGACCAAAAAGTATATTGATCAGAAAAAAAAACTTTCTTATGAAATTTAATAACTTCAACTTATTATTAGGCTTTATTATATTGCAATATTAACAAATTGCTATGGAATATTTAAATATACTATTTTTCAAGCACGTTTTTACTTCAAAAAAAGTGCTGAATTTCATCAATCATTCAATTAACTATAATTTTGAATTGGTAAATTATATGATTTTTATCTTATTAATTTAAAAAAAATAAAAAAAATAGACTATTTTTGCAAATAAAATGAAATTAGGGGGTTAAAAACCTCCTTTTTTGTTGAAAGTAATTGAAAACAAATTGGTATTTTTGATGAGTTTAAGAGAAACGGTTGTTAATATCATTCACCAGTTAATTAAAAATAGCGATATTTACTTAGTGGATGTCTTAGTAAGTGAGTCAAAAATTCGAAGAAAAATTACAGTTTTCTTAGACACTGATGAAGGTATAAAAATAGATGATTGTAGTAAAATTAGTCATCAACTTGGGTTAGAATTGGAAGAAATTATAGACAACGCTTTTGTTTTAGAAGTTTCTTCTCCTGGTGCAGATAGCCCACTCAAGATGGAAAGACAATTTATAAAAAACATAGGAAGAACTTTAAAAGTTATCACCGTTGAAGAAGAAGAAATTAAAGGAGTTTTAGTTAATTTCTTAAACAATGAAATAGAAATTCAACCTGAAAAAAAGAAAAAAATAGTTTTTGATTCCATAAAAATAAAACTAGAAAAAATAAAAGAAGCGAAAGTAATTATATCCTTTAAATAAATTATTCGACAGATATGCATAGTGGAGATTTAATAGAATCGTTTGCTGAATTTGCAAGAGAAAAAAATATCGATAGGCCCACGATGATTTCCATCTTGGAAGAAGTTTTTAGAACTATGATTCGAAAAGCCTATGGCGATGATCATAATTTTGATGTAATTTTAAATGCAGAAAGTGGCGACCTTGAAATGTGGAGAAATCGTGAAATCGTAGACGATAACTCAGAAGACATTTGGGACACAGATAAAATTCCTTTATCTGAAGCTCAGAAAATTGAGCCCGATTTTGAAATAGGTGAGCAAGTAGCTGAAGAGGTTAAGATAGAAGATTTCGGCAGAAGAATTGTTCAGACTGCAAGACAAACGTTGATTCAGAAAGTAAAAGATCTTGAAAAAGAAATGCTTTTCAATCAATATAAAGATCAAGTAGGTGAATTATTAACCGTAGAAGTCTATCAAATTTTAGGCCGTGAACTCATTTGTATGGACGAAGAAGGGAATGAATTGTCTTTGCCTAAATCTGAACAAATACCTAAAGATAGATTCAGGAAAGGTACTAGCATAAGAGCTGTAGTCCATAAAGTTGAAATTAATAATGGTAATCCAAAACTTACCCTTTCAAGAACATCTCCGGTTTTTCTAGAAAGGTTGTTTGAATTAGAAATCCCTGAGATTCAAGATGGAATTATTTCAATTCGTAAAATAGTAAGAGAACCAGGTGAAAGAGCAAAGGTAGCCGTTGAATCCTTTGATGATAGAATTGACCCTGTAGGTGCTTGTGTAGGTATGAAAGGTTCTAGAATTCACTCTATTGTAAGAGAACTCGAAAATGAAAACATTGATGTGATACAATGGACAGAAAACACCAATCTTCTCATATCAAGGTCACTTAGTCCAGCTAAGATAAGTAATGTTAGAATTGATGAAGCCGGAGAAAGAGTTTCCGTTTTTCTTAAACCTGATCAGGTTTCATTAGCTATAGGAAAAGGTGGGCTAAACATAAAACTAGCCAGTAAACTTATTGGAATGGAAATAGATGTCTTTAGAGATATTGAAGGAGTGATTGAAGAAGAAGATGTTGATTTAATGGAATTTACCGATGAAATAGAAGAGTGGGTACTTTTAGAATTTAGAAAAATCGGTTTAGATACAGCTAAGTCGGTTTTAGGTCTCAGCAAAGCTGATTTAGTTAGAAGAACTGAATTAGAAGAAGAGACAGTAGAAGAAGTATTAGAGGTTTTAAAGAAGGAATTTGATTAAAACAAATTCTTTAGAAATTGGCATTACGGCAATAAAATCCCACAAAATAAGTATTTTTGTTTTTTTAAATTATTGAATTAAATTTATGGCAGAAGAAAAAATGATGCGACTCAGCCAAGCGGCGAGGAAACTTAATGTTAGTATCATTACTATTAGGGAGATTTTAAGCTCTAAAGGGCATCTTATTGACAATAATCCAAACGCCAAACTTGCATCAGACCAACTTGAAATTTTAGCTAAAGAACTTAAAATCACTAATTTCTTTAGTGATTCTGATAGTATTCCAAACACAGAAGAAATTTCTAAGCCAAAAATAGAGGCATTTAGTGACGAGGAAGCAGACGATGAAATATTGTATTTTAGAGTTGAGAAAAAAGAGCCAGAAATAATAAAGATTGAGCACAATCTTCAAGGACCCAAAATTCTTGGAAAAATAGATTTAAATGCCAAAAGTAAAAACTTTGTTACGGGAGATAGTCCTAAAGAGAGTGTCAAACCTGAAACACAAGACAAACCTAAAGATGAGGTAATTCCACAACCAATTATTGTTGAAAAGGTTAAGGTTACTGAAGAAATAAAAACCTCAGAAATTCTACCAACTACCCCACCCGTAATTGTAGAAGAAAAAGAATTAATTAAAACATTAGAAAACAAAAATTTAGAAATTAATATTACTAAATCTCCTACTACACCTCAAGAAATTAAAAGTCCCAATTTACCTACAGAAGTAAAATTATCTGAAAGCGAGATTGAGGAAAAAATTAAAGAGGAAAAAGAAGTGATAATTGTTGAGAATAGTGTTAAGACTATTCCTCCTGTTGAAAAAATAGAAACAATTATTGCAAATAAAAACATAGAAGAGTTTACCAAAATACCAGAAGTTGAAGAAGTATTGCCTCCAAAATTAATAAAAGCTCAAGGGGATAAACTTCAAGGATTAAAAGTTCTGGGCAAAATTGAGCTACCTGTTGATCGTAAACCGCTTACCAAAGAAGAATTAAAACTAAAAAGAAAGAGAAAAAGGGTAATAATTGGAGGAGAAAAAGTTGGAGATACTTCAAAGTCAAATTTTGAAAATGTAAGAGAAAAAAGATTTGACCCAAGACCTAATAATGCTCCAAGACCCAATAATCCAACTCCAAACACCAATCAAGGCCAAAATAGACCAATTAGTGCCCCTGCTAATAGAGGGCCAATTGGGGGTCAAACCTCTCAGCAGCCACCATCAAACACAAATACTCCGCAACACAGTAGTGGGAATACTGCTGGGAATAACAATTTTAGAAAAGAAAATAAAAAACCAGGTACTGGTTCAAATTCAGGTAACAGAGATAGAAAAGAACAAGTTTCATCAGAAGATGTAAAAGACAACATAAAGACTACTATCTCTAAAATGCAGAGCAAATCTTCGGATTTTGGAGGCAAATACCGAAAAGAGAAAAGAAGGAATAGAGCAGAGCAGCAAGATGCACTAGACCAACAAGAAATTGAAGATAGCGGAACTTTAAAAGTAACTGAATATATTTCTGCAGCAGAACTGGCTTCATTAATGGATGTATCTATTAATGAGGTAATTGCAAGTTGTATGAAAATGGGTATTTTTGCATCAATTAATCAGAGACTTGACGCCGAAACCATACAAATAGTCGCTCTCGAATTTGGATTTGACATAGAATTTATTTCAGCAGAAGAAGAGGTTATGTCAGATGCTTTGGATGTTGTAGATAACGAAGCTGATTTACTCCATCGTGCTCCAATTGTTACCATTATGGGGCACGTTGATCATGGTAAAACATCACTTCTTGACTATATCAGAAGATCTAAAGTAGCTTCAGGAGAAGCTGGAGGAATTACACAACATATTGGCGCTTATTCTGTTATGATTAAAGAAGGCCCAAATAAAGGTAAATCTATCACATTTTTAGATACTCCAGGTCACGAAGCTTTTACAGCTATGAGGGCTAGAGGAGCGAAAGTAACCGATATTGTTATTATTGTTATTTCGGCAGACGATAGCGTCATGCCACAAACAAAAGAAGCAATAAATCATGCACAAAATGCAGGTGTACCTATAGTTTTTGCATTAAATAAAATAGATAAGCCAAATGCAAATCCGCAAAAAATTAGAGAAGATTTATCAAAAGAAAATATATTGGTAGAAAGTTGGGGAGGAAAGTTTCAAGAGCAAGAAGTTTCTGCCAAATCTGGATTGGGTATTGATGAACTGTTGGATAAAGTACTATTAGAAGCTGAGCTATTAGAATTAAAAGCCAATCCAAATAGAGCGGCTTTAGGAACTGTAATTGAAGCATCATTAGACAAGGGAAGAGGTTATGTTTCTACAATTTTAGTTCAAAATGGTACATTAAAAGTTGGAGATATTGTGCTTGCTGGACAATATTATGGTAGAGTAAGAGCAATGGTAAGTGATTTAGGAGTAAAAATTACTCAAGCTATTCCTTCTCAGCCCGTTCAAATATTAGGATTACCAGGAGCTCCACAAGCAGGCGATAAATTCAATATCATGGAATCTGATAGAGAAGCTAGAGAAATTGCAAACAAAAGAGAACAACTTAATAGAGAGCAAAGTATAAGGGCTAAAAAACATATTACTTTAGATGAAATAGGAAGAAGAAAAGCAATTGGTACCTTTAAGGAACTAAATGTAATTGTTAAAGGTGACGTTGATGGCTCGGTAGAAGCACTTTCAGATTCATTATTAAAACTTTCTACAGAAGAGGTACAAGTACGTATTATTCACAAGGCAGTAGGACAAATATCTGAATCTGATGTTACTTTAGCATCGGCAGCTGACGCTATTGTGATAGGTTTCCAAGTTAGACCTTCAAACAACGCAAGAAAAATTGCAGACGCAGAACAAATAGAAATTAGACTTTATTCCATAATTTATGATGCAATTAATGAAATTAAAGCCGCAATGGAAGGCATGCTTGCTCCAAAAGTAGAAGAAGTAATTACTGGAAACATTTCAATAAGAGAAGTATTTAAAATTAGCAAATTAGGTACTGTTGCAGGTTGTATGGTAACAGACGGATTTGTGAAGCGTAATAATAAAGTAAGAATAGTGAGAGAAGGTATTGTGATTCACGATGGTGAAATTTCCCAACTCAAAAGATTTAAAGATGATGTAGCTGAAGTTAAAAATGGTTATGAATGTGGTTTAAGTATTAAAAACTTTAATGACATAGAAATTGGCGACGTTATAGAAAGTTATGAAATAAGAGAATTAAAGAGAACATTATAATCTTTAACTAAAATAAATAAAAGCCTTTTTGAAGGCTTTTATTATAAATTTTAACTTTCATTATTTTCTGAATATTTAATTTAAACAATAAATTTAGGAATTTACAGAATAAAATTTTTATTTTGTAATTAAATCAATTATTTAAATTTGCAAGAAGACAAAAAAGAAATTTATTGCAGGCAGTTTAGTGAAGATGAACCTGAAATTTTAAAAACTATTTCAAGAGAAACTTTCGCAAATGTTTTAAAGCCTAGAATGCTTTCAGGACATTATCAAGGTAGATTTTTATCTTTAATATCTCATTTATTGTCTCCTTTAAATATTCTTGAAATTGGAACATATACTGGATATTCTGCAATTTGTTTAAGTGAAGGGTTAAAAGAAGGTGGGAAAGTCACCACTATTGAAGCCAATGAGGAATTACAAAAAACAATACTGTCAAATTTCAAAAATGCAGGTGTAGAAAATAAAATAAATTTAATAATTGGATCGGCTTTAGAAAAAATTAAAGAATTGAATATTAAATTTGATTTAGTATTTATTGATGCTGATAAAATAAATTATTCAAATTACTATAAATTAATATTCCCTAAAGTTAATATTGGGGGTGTTATTTTAAGCGATAATGTTTTATGGGACTCAAAAGTTTTTGATTTAAACCAAAATGACGAAACCACATTACAAATTAGAAAATTTAATTCGATTCTAAAACTTGACGAAAGAACACAAAAAATAATGCTTCCTATAAGAGATGGACTATTTATATCCCGAAAAATAAAAGAATAATGAAAAAACTATTTTCCTACTTAATTATCAGCTTTAGTTTTTACAATCTAAATGCTCAAGTTCAAATCAGCATTCCTGAATCACCAAAAAAAATAGAATTTGCTAACATAATTATTGAATTAGATGATGCAGCTCAAAAAAATGTAAATG
This sequence comes from Cytophagaceae bacterium, assembly GCA_031414675.1. Classification (GTDB taxonomy): domain Bacteria; phylum Bacteroidota; class Bacteroidia; order Cytophagales; family Spirosomataceae; genus Leadbetterella. The sequence continues at coordinate 2,336 of JANNWE010000435.1, read as the reverse complement.
CTGAAATCATAAAATTACTTACTCCTCAAAACAAGTTTCTAGAACAAAAATTGGAAAGAATGCAATGGTATTTTCCTATCATTGAAAAAATTTTAGAAGAAGAAGATATTCCCGAAGATTTTAAATATTTGGCTGTCTTAGAAAGCTCTCTATTGCCGGAAGCAATATCTAGTTCTAATGCGGTTGGTTATTGGCAGTTTAAAGAAGCTACCGCTAAAGAAATGGGTTTAATTGTGGATAATAATCAAGACGATCGAAAAAATATAATATTTTCAACACATGCTGCATCACTATATTTAAAGAAAAATAATTTAATTTATAAAAATTGGATTTCATGTATGCTTACCTACAAGGAAGGTGTAAAAGGAGCAGAAAGCAGCATCCCAGTGGAATGGTCTTTTGCAAGTGAAATAAAATTTGATGAAAACACAAACGCTTATTTAATAAGAGCTTTAGCACACAGAATAGCCTATGAACATAGATTAAATAGAATAAAAGACTCTCCCAAAACATTTATTCAATACGTTACAAAAGGAAAATCATTGGCAGAAATAGCTGTTGAATTAACTGTTGACATCAATGAGCTTAGGAAATACAATCCGTGGATTTATGGACCAAATATTCCGAGTGATAAGGATTATAGCATCCTAATTTTAAGCAGTAGTACAGATTCCAACGAAATTCAAGAAAAAATAAAAAAACGCACAGATTTAATGGGAATTGATGTAGGTTTTCCACAATTAAAAAGAATAACTATGGTTTCCACTTCACCGGATTCTCCAATTTTTTATGAAATAAATGGCAAAAAAGGAATACTCTCCCAGCCAGGAGAGGAAGTAGCTCAAATGTCTGCCAAATCAAAAATCAAAATTGGAAAATTTTTGTCTTTCAATAATATGAATGACAAGGATATAGCTAAGGAAGGCAGTGTTTATTATTTACAAAAGAAAAATAAAAAAGCTAAAGTACCTTTTCACACTGTGCTTGGAGAACAAACAGTATGGGATGTTTCTCAAATGTATGGTGTTCAACTTAAGTATTTATTGAAATACAACCGAATGAAGAACTCCGAGCTATTACAACCTGGAAGAATTATTTGGATGCAAAAAACAAGACCAAAAAATCAGCCAATAGAAGTTATTCAAGAAGCAATACCAGAAAAAGACAAATTGCCTTTAAAAGAAACTTTTGAAAAAAAGGAAGAAATTGCAAAAGTTGAAAAACCAATAAGGCCAAAAGAAATTAGTAATAAGCCAGAAAAAGAAGTTATACCAACTAAACAAATTGCAAAAGAAAAAGAGGGTTTAAAAATTGAAGATCCATTATTTGACACAAAGCCAGCAAAAGATATTCCAAAATTTGAGACTAAACCAGTTAAAGATATTCCAAAAAAAGAAGAGAAAGTAATATCAGAAACCCCTAAAAAAATCATTGAATCTAAAAGTTCAATAAATACACATACCGTAAAACAAGGGGAAACTTTATTTTCAATTTCAAAGAAATATAACCTCACTATTAGCCAATTAAGGAATATTAATGGGCTAAAGGAAAATGAATCTATTAGTGTAAACCAAGTATTAAAAGTAAACCTTGCAAATGCATTGGCAGCTTCTGAAAAAGAATTACTAAATTCTAAAAAAGAACCTGAAAAAAAAGAAATACTAAATGATTCGAAACCAGTAGTTACTAATCCTTCCGTTCTAAAAAATTCTGCTTCTACAAAAAAAACACATGTAGTATCAGCAGGAGAAACCCTTTTCTCAATTTCTAAAAAGTACAATGTATCTATTAAAAATATCCAGAATTGGAATGTACTTAATGATAATGAAATTAAAATAGGACAAACTTTAATTATTGGAACAAATGATGAATTAAAAACACCTACTTCTGTAGAAAATAAAAAACCAAGTAGTAATTCAGTTCAAACTTCCTCCGCAAGTCATAAAGTATCTCCGAGTGAAACATTATTTAGTATTTCAAAAAAATATGGCGTTTCTGTTTCAGATTTAAAAAATGTCGCACGAGCAAAATATTTTGGATCTTTTTTTTCTGCGATCGATTTTTTATACTTTGGTTTTGCTTATTTTTAATTCCCTGCTAGGTAAAAACACCTTGGTTGGTGCAGGTTGAGGATCAAAATCACGAGAAAGATGCATCTGCACAAGTGGTCGAATTCGTAGACCTAAAGTTGCTGTTTAATCAAAGCTCCGATCAGATGAGTACGCAAAAATGGAATTGAACTCAAAATTGTTGCAAGAACGACACTCTTAGGTGCCAATAGTCTTGCGATAGGTGGAATAAGCGTAATGGATCTGGTCGTTGCGGTGAAATCTTGA
>JANNWE010000434.1:0-4963 GCA_031414675.1 Cytophagaceae bacterium | reverse complement strand
CATCTATAATAGGCTTCCAAAATATCAACGACTGCCTCCATACCGCCATAGCAGAATCGCATTGTAAAGAACTTTATACCTTTAATAAAAACGATTTTGACAAAATAAAAAACTATACTGATTTAAAAATCAATATGTTAGCAACTTAACCTCACCCCTGCTACCGCACGATTGCATAGCGTTTTAATGCATAAATATAGCAAAAATCGAGTAAAACTCGAAAAACACCACAACAATGGTAAAACCATCGTAGAGCTGAGTCCCTTACTGAGACTCTGTGGGGACGAAAATTATTTTGTATGCAATAATTTAAAAAAAAGATTAAAAATAAATCTAACTCTTAAACTGATGATCAAGTTCTTTAAAAAGGATATTGAAAGTAGTCATAGATCCGTAACAGCGGGAGATATATTGTTGAATATCTATTTTGGTTTCGTCTTCTAGATTACTTGAATTTATTTTTTGTTCAATTACTCTTAGGCGGTCACGCATCATAATTATTTTATGAAAAAACGTTTCAATGGGTATTTCTTTAGATGATAATCCTACTTTTCCGGATTCTAAAATCATTTTACCACCTTTCCATTTGTCTCCAAGGGGCACTATTTCTGTAGCATCCATCCAGCGTTGCAGTATTTTCGTCATAGACCGTTCCATATCAAATATGCTCACCAAATCACTTGAAAACTTTACCGCTTCTATAATTTCAAATGTTCCGTCTAATTTTATTTTTCTAGTACCTTCTTTAATAAATGTGACTTCATATCCGTCTGAGGCTACATTTATTATTACCCCAATACCATAATTTGAGTGCTCAATTCTAGATCCAATTCCCAATAATTCCATACCTTAATATACTTTAGTTTTTGCAAAACTAAAATTCAAAAGCTATGCCAAAGTGCTAGACTTATTAGAATATTGATACCCTATTTTTTCAAAATTGTTTTAATAATCTGATTACCAACCTCCGTACGGATATTCATAGTGCTGATTTTTAAATTGTCTCTGGTTGGATAAACTCTATTGGAAAGAAACACATATACTAAATTATAGGTAGGATCTACCCAAGTGAAAGTGCCTGTGTAGCCAGAATGTCCATAACTCTTTTCAGATGATAATTGGGGGCCATTGGCTATGGTTTTATTAAAATCTAACTTGTCAAAAGCAATAGCACGTCTATTTCCTTCATAAGGGAATTGATAGCGGGTACACTCTTCAATTACTTCGGGTTTAATAAATTGTTGGCCACCAAAACTCCCTTTTTGAATATACATTTGCATGAGTTTTGTTAAATCGTTTGCACTTCCAAATAAGCCAGCATGTCCTGAAACGCCCTCTAACATCCCTGCACCTTCATCATGAACTCTACCGTGGATAAGAGTTTTTCTAAATAAGGTGTCTATTTCGGTAGGAACTATCTTTTCCAAACTAGAAAACCTTCTTGGGTTGTAGGTTAACGTATGTGCTCCTAAGGCTTTATACGTTTCTTTTAAATATTCTTCCCAACCTTTTCCTACAATTTTAGGAACAAACTGGGGATAAGTATAATAATGTAAATCGCTATACACGTATCCTTGCTTTGGATTTACCGGCGAATCTTTAATTTGATTCATAATAAAGCTTTTATAATCTTTATTCATAAACAAAGTATCTGCCACTTCTACACTGAATTGTTCACTTTTTTTATTTGAAAAAATATTTGGTTTCCAAGATATAGAATTAGAATTAAGACATTTCAACCATATTTCTTTATTTTTCTTTAGACTTTCTTCAAAAGCTAAGGTATATTTTGGGGCTTTTTTAAATAATTTTTGGAAGAAATTCTGTTTTATTTTATTCTTAATAAAAAGGCTTTCCAATTTAGGATTTAATGAAACGGCCTTTTTTAAAGTTGCCACACTATCTATACAATCCATCCAAAATGGTATCCAAGCTTTTAATCCTGATTTGTGCGTAAGCATATCTCTGAATTTTAAATTTTCTTTATTACTGCCTTTAAATTCAGGATAATAATCTCCAAATGTCTTATCAAGGTCAAAAATTCCTTTACTCATCATTTGCATAATAGCCAAGGCTGATGTACTAGTTTTGGTGATGGAAGCAAAGTCGAATAAATCGTTTATCTGAGTTTCTCCTTTAAGGAATAATTCAGAGGAGCTTTTTTTCAAAAAGCCCTCGTCATAATTGGTTCTAGGATTGTCCATTACGTCTAATTTATTTCCTGTTTCAAAATTTCTCTTTGCAGTTATTTTCTTTTGATTTTCGGTATCTTGTTCGAAGGTATGAAAGCCAAATGCTTTTTGATAGATGACTTTTCCATTTTTTGCAACTTGCATAACTGCTCCTGGATAGGCTTTCTCTTTTAATCCGCCGTTTATTACCGAATCTATTCTAGCATTAAAGATTTTACTATCTAATCCTACCATTTCAGGTATTCCATAAGAAAGTCTTCCAAGAGAGGAAACTAACTCCCCATCATTTAATTTGAAATTTTGATTTACCGTAACGGGTAATCTACCGTTTATTTCAATAGCTCCAAAAATAGCTTGAGCGGCTGCTTCTTCAGAATATTTTGTTAATTGATTTGCCAAGACAAGAGCGTTTGCATTTTGAATACCTTCCATTTTTCCTAAGATATAAGGATTTCCAAAGAGCACAATTATTGCATTAGGCTTTTTTAGAAGTTCGGAAATGATCTTTTGGTTGGTAGGAGTTAGTCCATAAACAGCCCCAGGTCTTACATTTTGTAAATGCACCCCAATTATTAAATTTTCTGGATTACCAATACTGTTTAATCTGGCATTTATCAAACTATCTTTAGCATCTTTCGGAAATAGGATGTTTTCTGTTTGGGTATAATTGGCTGCCATATGTTGAAAAGAAGTAGGACTTTGGGCGTCAATAGATACTACTACTGTTCTTTTAGAAAGATCTTTTATTGGAAGTAAAGCTTTTTTGTTTTTTAAGGTTATCAACGTTTTTTCCGCAAAAGTTCTATTTAAAAAATCAGATTCTATCGTATTTAAATCTTCTATTAAATTTTCTAAAACTACTGGCTTAAAATTGTCAAGTCCAACCCATGATTTTGCTTTTAATATTTTTCTAACAGTAGCATCTAAAGTTGCCATTGGCAAAACCTTAGAATCAATGGCAGATTTGATGGCGTTAATTGCAGTTGGAACATCTTCAAAAGTTTCTAAAATATCATTTCCAGCTAGTATTGCTTTAACCAATGCTTCTCCATTAGGGAAATATTTTACAGCCCCTTGCATATCCATTGCATCAGTAAAGGTTAATCCCTGAAACTTTAATTGATTCCTTAACAAATCGGAAACAATCTTATCTGAAAATGTGGCCGCAAGATTTTTGGTTGAATCAAGAGCCGGAACACTTAAATGAGAGGTCATAACACCGCTTAGTCCATGATTAATTAAAAAACTATAAGGAAACAACTCATTGTTTTTTAGATGCTCTAAATCATGCGTTATGACTGGTAAGTCGTAGTGAGAATCAACACCCGTGTCCCCATGTCCTGGAAAATGCTTCGCAGAGGTAATAATATTTTGGCTTTGCATGCCTTGCATATAGGCCAAAGCTTTGTTTGTTACAGCTAGTTTATCCTCCCCAAAAGAACGAAAATTAATTACTGGGTTATTGGGGTTGTTATTAATATCCACTACTGGGGCATAGTTTACGTGAATACCCATTCTTTTTGAATGTTTTCCAACTTCAACTCCCATTCTATAGATTAGATTTTCTCCTCCAGGCATAGCTCCTAATGCCATTTGATAAGGAAATCTTACTGTACTGTCAAGCCGCATGGCCATTCCCCATTCCATATCAACTCCTACTAGCATAGGAACTTTGCTTAAAGCTTGAAGCTCATTTGAAATTCTAGCTTGTGTACTGGGTTGGCCTGCGAAAAACACAATACCACCAATTTTATAATCTCTTACCCATGCTTTAAGTTTTTCTGGATCATATCCTTTCCCGGAAGTGTTGCCTCGAGGCATCAATAGTTGGCCTATTTTCTCTTCTAAGGTTAAGCTTTTAAAGGTTTTTTCAACCCATTCTTCGTTATATTTTGAAAGAAACGCTGGTTTTATTTGAGTAAAGGCTATCAAAGGGAAAACTAGGATAAATAGGATTGAAACGATTGTTTTTTTCATTTGGAATTTGGGAAGTACTTAATTTTTCAAAAATAACAAAAACCCTAGTCTTTTGGAAAGAAATAGAAGTTTATTGAATTTTTTAAAAACATTTTTTAGGAATAGTTTTTATTGAATAAGTAAAATTTCTACTGGTAAAATGGAAAATATTGAATTTTAAAAAAAATAATATTGGATTGATTAAAGCTAAAACTGTTTTAAATAGCTAATTTTTGCAATTACATTATCTTCTTGGCTTCGCATATTAGGATCAGTAATAGATTGGAATTCACGTTTATTTAAAACAATATATATAAAAGAGAGCGGTTGATATTCCCATGAAAACCTGATATTGTAATTATTTGCTTTTGAACTCGCGTTTCTTTGATAAAAACTTATCAATTGAATTCTTGGATTTATAGCAAAACGGCCTTCTAAGGCATAGAGGTCTACGGTTTTTGTTTGCTTTAATTCTCCAACTTCTTTAAAATGATTTCTGTTAAATCTTGCATTTAGTGCAAAATGTGGAATGGGGGCAAAATTTACTTTGTAATCCGTTGTATTTAATTTTCCGTCATAATAAGTGCCATATTCCCCATTCCAAGTGAAGCTTAATTTTTTTGAACCGTCACTAAACCAATAAATTGCGTGTCTTCCGTATGTATATTCTCCTTTATTTATTTTTATTCCTAAAGGAGAAAACGAGGTAAATAAATTCTGATATGTAGGAGTGAAAACATGACCTATTATGCCACCATTCTGTAAAATAAACCAAAATGGGCTGAGCCCAAGTCCTGTTTCAGTTAATTTTAAAG
>JANNWE010000433.1:0-2698 GCA_031414675.1 Cytophagaceae bacterium | reverse complement strand
CGCCGGTCAGTTTTGCGACGGAAAACCTTTCGTCAAGATAATTTTTCATATTCTCTTCGGTGTTTCCCGATGCGAAGGTTTCAAAAAATGTTTGTCTTCCTATTTTTTGTAATTGGTCCATGTGGTCAAGCGTTACTTTTTGTATTTCAATGTCTGTCATTTTCGCTTTCGTTGTCTATTTTTGCCACTAATCCACAACTCCAAACTGCATATATAATCTCAATTTTAAGTGCTGAAATAGGATTAGAAACTTTAGAATAATATTCAAATATATCTAACTTTTTCATGAAATCTAATACCTTACAAATCAAGCTTTTCAGCCTTTTGTTTTTTTATTTGGTTTTGAATAATTTGATAGTATAATCAAGTAATTGGTCATTTCCATATTTACCGTGTCCTGGAACAACAATTTTTACATTTGGATATTCCATTTTTACTTTTTCAACGGTATTCGACCAATTTTCTATATTGGCATCTCCTAAATAACCTTTGGATGCTTTCAATTCTTTTATTAAACATCCACCAAACATTATATTTTCGCTTGGGAAATAACAAACTACATTATCTTTTGTGTGCCCTTCTCCAAAAAACTTTACCGTAACAACTTTATCGCCAACTTTTAAAGTTTGGGAATCCTTAAAACCATTCTTAGTAACAACGAAATCATTTTTTTTTGCAAGTTCAATGGTTTTGATATTGGCATACGAAGGAATATTGTTGTCATCAAATGCTTTTAATCCACCCAAACAGTCATTGTGAAAATGAGTTGGAACAATTGCGTTAATTTTGCAATGAAGTGTCTCTTTTATGTATTTGATCAGTTCTTCTGCACTTTTGTCGTTGGTTGAAGTGTCAAAAATAATCACTTCCTTATTATCTCTTACCATTAGTCCGTTACAAGATACATTTCCAAAATCGTTGGTTTGTAAATATGAAATATGGGTAAATGAATTTTCAGAAATTTGCGTTACAATTAAATTTTTGGTTTTGTATATTTCCTTTGGTTGGAATGTTAAATTCTTTGTAGAAGTACAATTCAAAAGTATCGTAGTGATTACAATTTGGAATAGAATTTTTATATAGAGTTTCATTTTTTTTAGCAACATTGAAAATATTTTTTTTATTATCTATCTATTTTTTATTCCAATTTTTGTTCCAATAAGTATGAAAATTGGTCGAATGTATTTGAATAATAGAAAACCAATTATTGCTAAAAATAGACCAATAAGAATAGGTAAAACGCCACCAAAAGTATAGGCTAATCCTATTATAAATCCTAAAAAATATTCTGATTTGTAAATAGGAAAAAATAAAGCAATAACAAAAATAGCGGGGAAGAGCAGACCTGATATTTGTGAGTTTCCTGTTGAAAATGATACGGCTATACTGACTGCATATAGTAAAGCAATTATAAAGGGCAATAAGAATTGGGTTTTTAAATTTTGTTTATTTAAAACGGGATCAAAATTTATTCGTTTTTTTATGTTGTTTAAAGATATATAAGTAGCTAAAGGAAGTACAACACCTCCCCACCAATTGGATATTTTTGGTAAATCTTTTCTGTTTAATAAATGATGACTGGGCACTCCACCGTGATAGTAATCCCAAAACAATAGGCTTGATACTAATAGGGTAATAATACCAACAAAATACCGACTTAATTTGTAAAATAATTTCTCAGTCATAATTTCTTTTTTTAGTTCCATCCTTTTTTTTTGTTAAAAATTCTTTTACAGATGTCCACTTTATGTTTGGATATCTTTCGTTTTCATATTTTTGGAAAACTATCCTTCCTTCCATCATGTCTCTCATATATTGCATTCCTTGCCATGCTGGATAGAGTTCATTTTTTGAGGGAGAAAAAAGCCGTGTAAGTTTGATGATGATATTTAGCAGGCCAATTCCTCCCGGCCTAAATATTTTGTATTTTTGGTTGGTAAGTTCAGTTAGTAATTTAACGAAATCATTACACGAAAGTCTATCACCAGCAATTCTTAAAAATCTAGGAGTATTGTTATCCATTGACGCTTCTGCTGTGAACTCGGCAACATTATCTGTAGTCGTAAATTCTATGATTTGATTAGGATTGCCCCAACAAAGAATGCGTTTTTGTTTAAATAGTATTAAAGGCATATCTGTAGTCAATAAATCCATAAAAGGACCGTTGAATATCGTTGTTGCTTTGATAGGACTTGTTTCTAAATAGTTGTGGAACGCTCTTCTGAAATCTAAATTTCTATTTTGCCCTTCTTTTAAGTTCGTAAAATCATTGGAATAGTCGCTGGGTATAAATCTCGGAACTTGTGCTTCGATTGCTGCGTCTAAAAAAACACGTTGCGTATCAATGATAGTTTCTCTTAAACCGGCCAAAGCAGATACAAGACAATCGGCACCAATGCAAAGTTTTGAAATCTCAGATGTAATACGTGTGTCAACCTTAAAAACTTTGACACCTTTTTCCTCTAAGTCTTTTATTTTTTGAGGGTCAGTTTCTAAACGGACAATTGCCCTCACTTCTGCTCCTTTAGCTAATAAGGCATTGGTAATTTTTCCTCCTAGGTTTCCTGTCGCACCTGCTATTACTATAATTTTTCTCATTCTGTTTTTTTAGCTTGTTATTCTTAGTTTGTGTTTACACTTACAATCATCGTTTGCGTTTTCGTGCTTGACAAAGGTAAGGGTTTTATCCATTCCGAAA
>JANNWE010000432.1:0-4239 GCA_031414675.1 Cytophagaceae bacterium | reverse complement strand
CCAATTAATGTCTTTCATTTCATCCATGAAAGTATTTATGTAAAAAATATTCTCATAAGCTATTCTCCAAACACTAAATGGATTTGAAGAGGACGTCCATCCGCCCAAAACAACTTCCTTTACTGCACTTGAGGGAACATTGTTTACTGCATCGTCAGATGCGTACGACAAATTAAAGTTATTGTGTTCGATAGGAATATTGGTATAAGCCTTTAAAAGAATTCCTTCAGCATAAGTCACTATAGATTTAACATCATTTATATTTAATAGATTTTCTTCATCTAGGTCCGATTTGGTACAAGCATTCATTAAGCCAAGTAGAACTACGAACAGGGGTATGAAATATGCACGTTTTTTCATTTTATCTTGATTTAAATTGACTTAAAAAGTGGTAATCAGACCTGCTGAAAAACTTCTTATTCTTGGTTCAGTTCCTATATTTAGTTCGGAATATTGTTTATTTGATCCAAACACAATTGCATTATCTGTTCTAATATATACTCTTGCATTTTTAAGGAAAGCTGATTTTTCGTTATCAGAGAAATTATAGGTAAGCTGCATTACAGGAATAACAAAGGAGTTATTCTTATACAGCCAATAATCCGAATTTCTATTATTGTGACTTGAAGAAATTGCAGATAAACGCGGATGCAAAGCATTCACATTTTTGTTGTTAGGTCCGTATGCTTGGTTTGCCATTTCAGAGTATTTTACTTCCCCAAAAACACGGAAATAATCCCCTGAACGATAATTATTATCCCCAATCTGGCCAATTCCAAGTATATAAAAATTTAGTTTTTTATACTTGATATCCAAATATAGGCTATACTGAGTTCGCAAACCATGTCCAATAATCCGCTGGTCGTTGACATCTATTTTATTGTCTCCATTTTGATCGATGTATTTAATATCCCCTGGTTTTACCGATCCAAAAGATGGTACTGGTAAACCAGAGATGAGAGTTCCATTAGAATTAAAATCAGCTTCGCTGTATAGTCCATTAGATTTTAAAGCCCAAAGTGCATCAGTTGGGGTTCCTGTTCTGATTAATGCGGCATCCACACCAAGATAAGATGGTTCTTCTAGCTTAGTAATTTTGGGTTTGAAATACGTAATATTACTGCCGGCAGTTATTGAAAAATCTGTTGCAACGGAAAAATTGTAATTAATGCCCGTATTAATACCCTGGGTTTGAAAGTTGTTATAGTTTTTGTAAACTAAGTTAGTAAAGCCTAATATCTGTGGATATGTACTCGACATAACTGTTAAATTGTCTAGTGACGCACTATTAAAGTACTCCAATTCCAGATTCATGCAATTATCAATTATTGTGGCATCTATTCCAAAAGTAAAATCTCTCCTTTTCTGAAAGCTAATGTCATTTTGAATGGAGGCAAAATCTGTAATAGCATTTGAAGATACCCCGTTAGAGTAAGTAAAAGTACTTCCAGAGTTAAAAGTATTCCTGTCTAAATTATAGCCTGTCCAATTGTCATTTTTTGAAATACCAAAAGAGGAGCGAATTTTCAGGAAGTTAACAAATGATGAGTTCTGCATAAAATTCTCCTCTGATAATACCCAAGCCAAACCAAATGCCGGAGCTAATCCAAATTTGTCACTATTTTCTAGCTTTCTGGTTCCTATTCCAAAAAATGAAATATCTGCAACATATTTTTTTGAATAGGTGTAGTTTGCGAAAAATCCTGAATGAAGTAATATATCTTTTCGAAGCGTGTTAGAGCTGGTTAAAATATCGTTGTAATATAATCCTGTTGCAGAGACCTCATGCTTACCAAATGCACGGTTGTAGTTTAGGGTAAGATTATAGGAAACCTGTCTTGAAAAAGAAGAGTTGGCATTACTAGTACTGTATAGGTTAGTTGCCATATTATTACCAAATTCATTTACCTTACTAACTATTCCACTAGCATCAAAAACAGGTTGATAAACAGCGAAGGATGCACTTTGATTCGAGAACAATGAATTAAAAAAATTCATACCTCCATACACACTACCAGAAAGACCTTTTGCAATAGATTGCATATCAATGTCCAGCGTTCCACCAAACTGTGCAACTCGTTGCATGAATTTTCTTTTGCCTCTACTAGTGAAATTGCCATAAATATTATTCAAAAACGTTGAATTTCCACCCAATAGTTGTCCATCTCGTAGGATAGCTTTTGAAAGGAGGGAATCGCGGGATTTAATATCAGAGATAAGGCTAGGGTCCCATAATAAGGGATAGTTATTAGGTAGTTCTGTTGAAGCAATAGCCCAAATACTTTGAGCATTTGGCTGCTTATTAAAAGATACTCTTGCAACCGAATTAATCCTGATCTTCATAAAATCATTTATTTCAAAATCGAGATTCCCTCTAAAGTCAAAATTATCGGTTTTATCACTCTGAGGAGTATTCAGCCAACCGCTGCTTGTGCTCCAACCCGAAGCAGCGTAATAACTTGCTTTGTTATTTCCTCCTGAAATATCAGCAAAAAAATTTCTATTTGATGTTTGATTTTTCAGGAAGCGGTCGGAATAAAAATCATTATCTGGAAAGTGGACAGGATCCGTTCCACTTTGAGTTCCATCAATAGTTTCCTTGGTATACCTAAGAGAGGCCGGATTTGTTCCGTCATTTAGTTGTGCTTCATTAAATTTATTCATATAATCAGCAGAATTCAGGTATGTTGGCATAGCTCTAGGAGTGGCAATTCCGTATTGACCAAAAACTCTTACCTGTTGTTTTCCCTCTTTCCCCCGCATTGTATTAATTAGTATAACACCTCTATTTCCTTGTGCACCATACTTTGCTAAGGACAATGCATCTCTCAATATAACAATTGATTCTACTTCAAATGGACTTAACCTGCTTAGGTAGAAACTATTCTGACGTAAACCATCAACCAATATTGTAGCGTTTCCTATTCCCCAGTTATTCAGACCACCAACCAGGCCAGGTACTTTGCCACTCAAAATCTCAGTGATCGTAACTCGTTGGTCTCTTTTTAATTCTTCCTGCACATCGATTTTGGTAATCGAACCAGTTAATTTTCTTACGGCAACTTTGTTGAAAGCCAAATTGATTTCCTTATCCCTCCAGTTTTGTTCCGGAACAATAGTGTCAGAAATCATGCGGGCTACTTGAGCAGAAAGGCCAAATGAAAGCGAGAAAAAAACTATCAAACAGAAACACTTTATTAGTTTACTTTTCATACTATTTTACATAAATCATTAAAAAGATTTTATTATTACCAGCCTGGATTTTGTTCCCAATCAGTAGAGAATCTTGTCAGACTTGGCTCAAAAGGCATCCAATAGTGTTGGCTTTTAAATACATAAGGCGATACATTCACACGATTAATAGATGATTCAGTAATAGCTCTTAACGGAGTAGTACCTGTAACATTGAAATTCAAAGCCTGTAATTGAACGCCATCTTTGAGATGTGCCCTTTTCCATCGCCTTAGATCAAACCAATAAACTCCTTCATAAGCCAATTCAACAGCTCTTTCATTCCTATAAAGCATTCTAAATGGTGGATCGGCACTAAGTTCTTCGGGAGCCAACTTAGTACTATAAAAAGGCAATGTAGCTGCCACATTTGGTTGCCCAGCACGCAACCTTATTCTATTAATTGCAGTTTCTGCTGACATTGAAAGCCCTGCGGGAACAGTGACGTAACTGCCTGTGCTCTCATAAACTGCTTCCGCATAAGTGAGGTAAATGTCGGCTAACCTTAGTAATGGGGTGCTGTAGGTTGAATTTCCTGGATTATTTCTGTTTATACCATCACACAAATATTTTCTAACAGCGTTACTATTCAGTGCTCCATCAGTTAATAATTGTGCTGTAGAAAAATTCAGCGTAATTGCACTTACTGCTTCACCATGCACATAAAAATTAAATTTAAAACGGTTATCTCTATCATTCCATCTTTTTGCCGGAACTTTATCAGTAGCAACGTTATATCTTGATCCGTCTTTCATTTCAAATAAATCCAAATAATTCTGGGAGCCTTGTGCAGCTCTTTGACCAGTAAGCTGGAATTGTCCATAATTTCTAGCACTGGATTCGCTGACAATTGGCGCTCCAAATCTATTAATTGGTCTGTGAAACAAGACCTCCAGTGTATAAGGCTGTGTTCCATTTTCAGTTGCAAAAACAGTTCGCATATTTGCCCATGGGGTAAGTCCGTCAGCAGCTACTCCAGGCATTCCAGCAGGTTGAGTACCTACCAAG
>JANNWE010000431.1:0-9030 GCA_031414675.1 Cytophagaceae bacterium | reverse complement strand
TTAATTGGTCTGTGAAACAAGACCTCCAGTGTATAAGGCTGTGTTCCATTTTCAGTTGCAAAAACAGTTCGCATATTTGCCCATGGGGTAAGTCCGTCAGCAGCTACTCCAGGCATTCCAGCAGGTTGAGTACCTACCAAGTTTACAGCTAAATCTATGGTCTCTTTACATGCTAATGCACACCGGTCAAGTAATTCTTTATTGTAATCCAAAACTCCGGTAGCCTGCTCATTAAAAAGAGGACTTGCGGAATACTGTAATGCTTTCGCCTTAAATCCCAGTGCAGCCACTTTGTTAGGACGCCCCCAATTGATGTTTGGTGAAGGCCAGTTGGCAGGAAGCAGTTTGGCTGCAGCGTCAAGGTCATCTACTATTCTTTCAAATACTGCTTGTACATCTTTATAGGTCTTCCCATTTTTTGTGTAGGTCCAATGGCGTTTCAAGTTTTGATTTTCTGAGGTCACAACCTTGTCAATATAGGGTACTGTACCAAAAGACCTAACGAATTCATAATAATAGTATGCCCTAAAGAAAAGTGCTTGCCCTTTTAGCCAATCTCTTTGCTCACCGGTAGCTTCTTTTAAAAGACCCGATTCCAATTTCTCAAGGCACTGATTGGCAAGACGTATATTCGACCACATTGAACTATATAAACCGGCAGCGAATAAATTACTTTCTGCTGGGCAGTAAATACCACGGTTACTTAGCAAATAAAAATAATCGCCGGTATTTCCGCCAAAAACAGACTGCCCTGAAGGTGATAAAGCTTCACCACCAACAGAATGAGTTACCCGGGCACCATGGTTGTTATAGTCAACCAAGTTATTTAATAACTGATCCTGGAAACCTTGGAAGGATGCATAAGTACCAAAAACCTGAGCTTCTGAAATAGCCGCCTCCGGTGGAATGTCAAGGTATTTTTTGCAACTGGTAAAGATTATTAAAGTAACCAGTATAAAACTTAAAATTTTAATATATTTTATCATTTTAATCGTGTTATTATTGGTTATTAAAATTGTGCTGTAACTCCAACATTAAATTGCCTCTTGGTTGGATAATTAAATCCGGTATCATCCAGTCCTGTTCCATCGATAGGCATTCTTGTCCAGAGTATTAAATTTCTTCCATTAACGTAAAACCTTAGGCTCTCCATTTTTAATGACTTTGCCAACTTTTTGGTTAATGTATAACTTACCTCTGCCGACTGTAATCTAAAAAAACTGGCATCAAATTCAAGGTAATGTCCGGTAGGGTTATAAGATTTTGCAAACAAGGCTAGCGCTGGATAAGTGGGATTTAAATTATTAAACTCCGGCGACCAGGTATCTCCCAGAATTATTGTAGGAGAATAGGTATTATCATGAGGGAATAAAGGTGGTGAACTAGCTCCCTGTGCAAATGAAATATTCCTTGTAGCATTGTAAGCTCCCACAAAATTTGCCGACAAACTAAATCCTTTATAATTTGTACCAAGCGATATCCCATAATTGTTTTGAGGGTAGCTTGGATATCCGTAAGGAGCATTATCGTCAATGTTAAGATATCTCCCATCTGAATTAAAATCAACCATCATCAAGTCGCCAGGCAACAAAAAACCATTATTTCCTGAATTGGCACCACCACTTGCACTGTAAATATCATCCCAGCTCTGGTAGATTCCGTTTGAAATTCCTGAAAAAGTCTGACCGAGACGTTTTCCTTCTGGTCTTTGATGTGGCATCGTTAACGGAGTTGACTCTCTATAGATAACCTCGCTTTTTGCAAAAGTCCAGTTAGAATTTAACCAAATATCGATATCTTTATGTATGGTTTTTCGTAAGTTTAATACAATTTCAACACCATGGGATTTTGCCTGTCCGATATTAGAAGGTGGGGCTGGTTTTCCAAAAATTGGAGCTACAGTGCTTCTTCTGTCTGAGGCTCCTATTAACATGTCATTTCTAAATTCTTTGAAAACATCTATTGTTAAGTCGATTGCGTTATTAAATGCTCCAAATTCAAAGCCTAAATTTTGTTTCGTTGCTTTTTCCCAACGCAAATCAGGATTTCCTGGATTTCCCTCATTGTACCTGATATATTGAGTATATCCACCAGGATATCCATAAAAATTTGCCTCCATGCTATTGACACTGTATGTATCCCAAACAGTTAAGTAAGGCCAGGTACTTCCTGTATTTACATTGTCATTTCCTACCATTCCATAGGAATACCTTACTTTTAGTTTATCAAGCCATTTTGCATTGTTTACAAAAAATTTCTCATTTGAAACCAACCACCCGCCCGCAACGGAAGGGAAAAAGTCGAATCTATAATTAGGCCCAAATTTTTGTGAGCCATTATATGCTCCGTTTACTTCAAAAAGATAGGTTTCATTGTAATCATAGGTAGCACGACCTACCCAGTCTTCTCTTTTATTCGGCCAATTGCTGCCTCTTTCATAATTTTCCCGGCTAAACATGGTCATTCCTCCAACATTATGCTTCGCAAACATCCTTTTATATTGCAACATTAATTGATAGAAAAGGGTACGTTCGGCATCATTCAAAGAAACGTTTTCAGAATAGTTGAAATTCGGTGTTCTGACCCATCCGAATCCTTCTCTTCCAGCAGTTGGCTCTCTATAAGAAGTCCAAAGGTTCATATCTGCTATTGAGCCTTCAGCATTTTTGTAAACCTTGTCTACTTTATCATAATATCCTCCATTGAGGTAAAAATTCTTATCAATTTTTTTTGTTATAACACCAGGATCTCCAATACTCTTATTGGAACTTCTGAATGTATTATCATAGGCTAACTTGCCTACAAAAGATAGTCCTTTGGTAATAACATCCAGTTTTTGATTTAAAGTATAGTCCATGTTAATCATAGAACGAGGAAAATAGCTCACTCCACCAAAATTCATATCGCTCCATGGATTAGCAAAAACACCTTCAGGCATTCCTGGAACCCCATCCTCATACACTTTTACAAGAACTTCTCCTGAAAGATTACTAAGTGATGGAAAGATACCATTAACCTGGCCAGTATAATTCCTCCCAATTGCACTTTGTAAACCATACATTCCTGCCAAATTAACAGAAAGTTTTGTAGTTTTTGAAATATTAAAATCAAAATTTGATCGAATATTTACCCTGTCATACGAATATTTGGGTGTATAACCTTGTCCTACATTTTCACCTTTCAAAATATCGCCAACATGATTATAGCTTAAAGAAGTAAAATACTTCACCTTTTCGGTTCCTCCATTAGCGGTAAGGTTAAGCCTTCGCGATTGAGCATAGTCTTTTAGCATAATATCTTGCCAATTCTGATTAGGATAAGCGTAAGGATATTTCCCGGATTTGTAATATTCAAGCTCCAGATCTGAAGTATAAGAATTAGTCCACACTCCTTGATTGAAACGGCGGGTGCGTTCAATAGCATAATTTCTTGCTCTGGCACCTTCTGCAACATCGGCTACCTCAACAATTTTTGAAGCAG
Source organism: Cytophagaceae bacterium (assembly GCA_031414675.1). Classification (GTDB taxonomy): domain Bacteria; phylum Bacteroidota; class Bacteroidia; order Cytophagales; family Spirosomataceae; genus Leadbetterella. The sequence continues at coordinate 5,550 of JANNWE010000431.1, read as the reverse complement.
TTTCAAAGGAATTCTCAAATTCCACTTTAAAACTCGTTTTTCCTTCGACTCCTCTTTTTGTGGTAATAAGAATAACTCCATTACCGCCTTTTACTCCAAACACTGCAGTAGCAGAGGCGTCCTTTAATACTGAAATACTTTCCACGTCGCTTATATCGATATCGTTCATTGGACGTTCTACACCATCCACCAAAATCAATGGAGCTGAACTATTCCAGGTGGTTTTTCCCCGTATAAGTATCTCCGAAGGGGAATATATCTTGTTTGCAGATGAAAAATCACCTCCTCCTGGCATACCTGAAATTGAAAGAACAGATACTCCGGGAATAGCACCGGTTAGTGCATCTGTTAAATTACTCACGTTACCTTGTTTCTTAAGATCAGCCATCTTTACTGTACCAATTGCCCCAACAAGACTCTGCTTCCTTTGTGTACCATAACCAACCACAACCACCTGATCCATTTCAGTAGTAGCTGTTTGCATGGCAACATTAATTATTGTTTTTCCACCAACCTCAATTTCCTGAGAGGCCATTCCAATGTAACTGAAAACCAGCACATCTTTGTTTGCTGCAGAAATCTGAAACATACCGTTAGCCTCGGAAGCAGTACCTTTTTTAGTACCCTTAATGGAAACCGATACTCCCGGCAATGATTCATTGGTTGTGGCATCTTTAATCAGCCCCTTAACTGTTGCCTGTTGTGCTTCCAATTCATGGGGAAGTATCAAACCGAGTATGATCAAAAATAATAAAATAATATTTTTTGTTACTTTAAAATTTAGGTTTGAAAAATAATTAAACATGGCTTTTTATTTATTTTATTAATAAATTTCAATTTAAATTATTTACCCGTTATAGGTTCAATATGTATAACAATTTAATCTACAACTCTCTGATTCTACTTATAAAGAATACCCTATTGATATTTATTACAAGGTTTTCGTAGTTTTCGAGCTATTTCACTTTACATTAAGCTTGTGTTTTTTTATTTCAGATGTACGGGTATATTTGAAATTGAAGTAAAACCTTTTCCGAATAAGCATTCAATCGGAACGAGGAAACGGGGCTATTTTTCAAATCTTCAAAAAAGACCTCTAAATTTTATTGTTTGCGTGTGGTGCGTAAGATCTTTCTTTTGCGTTTAGACGAATTACCAGTTTTCCGTTCCAATCGAAAAAAGTCCAATTATCGAACCAAAGTCAAAAAAAAATAACTGACAAATCGGATCGAAAACGAATAAACATAAACGATGTCTCTCTTTAAAATTTGATTATTTACTATTTAAGTAGAATGTCAAATTTTTAAAATGGTCAGGGTTTGTCCTACCGATATTTTGATCAAAGGACTTCAATTTATTTTAGTTTTTTATAGTAAGGGAATAGTTTTTTATTAAATTATTTTTTTAAGGATTAATTTAAATAGGTTTACAAACATAAAAAATATTTTTTGAAAAAACAATAGCCCTTTGATTAATGGCTCGCTATGATCAAATCATAGAAATCAAAATTATTTTCATTCTTCAGAAAAAATTATTAAAAAGAATATACCCGAGTCTGATTAAATTAAGAAAAAAAAACTTTTAGATATTAAGTTACTGATAATTAACAATCCTGTATAGGAAAATCCGAACGGATTAATATTGGTAACAAAAAATACCCCCTTCGAATCAAAAGTTCCGTAAGGACTTAATATTTAGGTGGTTATACTAATGAGATTTTATTTAGCCGTTTGATAGTATAAAATTTTTTAATTTTATTTATATTCTAAATTCTAAAGATGCCTTCTTTTTCAAAAAAAATAAAACCCCATTTCAAAAAATAAATCTCAACTAATACTAACTTTATGCTATCAAACCTAAAACTATGAATCGTAGAAACTTTATTCAAAATTCGGGCTTAACAATAGGCGCATTTGCGCTTACTGGAAAAGAAGTATTGGCAAATATGCTTGCCGAAAATCCCTATAAAATGCGGGACCTCCGGGGTGGAGTTGGGGTTTTTATGGAAAGAGGAGGCACTATTGCCTATTTATCCACAAAAAAAGGCATGGCGGTAGTGGACTCTCAATTTCCAGAACAATCGCAGCATTTGATTACCGAACTAAAGAAACTTTCAGAAAAACCATTTCAGCTGCTCATCAATACCCATCATCATGGAGACCATTCCGGAGGCAATATTTCGTTTAAAGGGATTGTTGAACACGTTGTAGCACACGAAAATTCATTAAAAAACCAACAAATTACTGCCCAAAAACAAAAGACGGAAGATAAGCAACTCTTCCCAGACCTCACTTTTACAGACACCTGGAAGCAAAAAGTTGGAAAGGAAATTATTAAAGCTCATTATTTTGGTGCAGGCCACACCAATGGCGACAGCTTTATACATTTTGAACATGCCAATATTGTTCACACTGGCGATTTGGTTTTTAACCGCCGATACCCTTTTGTTGATAGGTCGGCAGGAGCAAATATTAAGAGTTGGATTTCGGTTTTAGATAAAGCATTAAGCACTTTTGATAAGGAAACTATTTTCGTATTTGGACATGCGTTTGATCCAGAAAAAATCACAGGAAATAAAGACGACATAAAAGTTTTTCAAGACTACCTTTCTAAACTCTTGGTATTTGTTGAAAGTGAAATGAAAGCAGGAAAAACCAAAGAAGAAATTCTCAAAATAACTACCATACCAGGTGTGACTGAGATGAAAGGAGATGGCATTGTTAGAAGTGTTCAATCGGCTTATGAAGAATTGGGAGGCGTTTAACAAAATGCAGATTTTAATTAGTATTAACGGCCTATTTATCCTATTGTTTATATGCTAAATCGGGTATAGGATTCTTTATAAGGCAAGTAAAATTAAGGATATTTATAAAATCCAAAATTTTCTACCCTCTATTTTAGTTTTTCCACGACTTTGAAGTGTATTTCCATTTTCTAAAATTACTTAGCAGACCTTAACCCTTTTTTAAATATATATGAAAAACTTATTTCTTTTCTGTATTCTTTTGCCTTTATTGTTATCATGTTCAAAACAAGAAAGCACACCCGAAATCCAATTACCCAGCAACTTAAAAACTTTAAAGTTATCACATCCACGATTATTTTTAACCGATGAAAAATTAATTCAATTAAAAGAACTACGAAAAACGGACCCAGTTTTAGATAAATACATCAATGCGGTTATCGCAACCTCAAATTCGCTTCTACCAAAACCCTTGCTTACCCGTGTGCTAATTGGGCCACGCTTATTAAATGTTAGTCGCGAATTGCTTAGTCGAACTACTCATTTAGCCTTAGCTTTTAGATTTACAGGCGACAAAAAATACTTAGATGTCGCAGTCAAAAACATGAAAGCAGTTTGTGATTTTACAGACTGGAATCCTTCGCATTTTTTAGATGTTGCCGAAATGACCAATGGAGTTGCAATTGGCTACGATTGGCTTTATAACGACATGAGTAGTGCTGACCGTGAAATCATTAGAAATGGAATTAAAATTAAAGGGATGACTGAATATAGAAAATCGTATGAGTCTTCTTGGTGGCATGATAGCGATAATAATTGGAATCAGGTTTGCAATGGGGGCTTAATGGTTGGTTCCTTGGCAATTGCCGAAACTGACCCGACGTACGCAAGCGATTATTTGCCAAAAGTAATTTCAAATCTTGCCTTTTCTAATAAATTTTATGCCCCAGATGGTGCTTGGTATGAGGGCCCCGGCTATTGGTCTTATGCCACTGAATATTTGTCCTATTGTATGTCTGCCATGCAAACTGCAATTGGAAATATGGGAAACTTAGAAAATACAGAAGGTTTAGTGAAGTCAGGATTAGTACCCATGATTTGTGCTGGACCAACAAATTTTATCCTAAATTTCGCAGATTCTGGAGAAAACAGCAAAGCCACAAGCTCAGCCGCGATGTTCTTTTTAAGTAATGTTTACAATAATTCACAAATATCAAATTACCTGCATAATTATGTTAAAACCACAAATATTACTGCCACTCCTTTTCATGTAGTTTGGTACAAATCACCTTCTAGTGAAGCAGTTAGTCCTCCGCTTGACAATTATTTAAAAGGCGAAGTAAATGAATTAGTGCTTTTGAGAAGCAGCTGGACAGATCCTACTGGATCGTGGATTGGCATAAAGTCGGGAATAAATAGTTCCAATCATTCCCACCTAGATCTTGGCAATTTTGAGATAGATGCTGGAGGTGTACGATGGGCCAAAGACTTGGGTTCTGATGATTACAATTTGGAAGGATACTGGACTATGGGCGTAGGAGGAAAACGATGGTCTTATTACAGACTTGGCTCACTTAGCCATAATATTCCTATTTTAGGGAATAAAAACCAATTTGAACTAGCAAAAGCAAAATTTACCAATACTGATTTGAATAGTTCTTCACCTTCAGCAACCTTAAATTTAACAGAAGCCTACAAAGAATTTTCTTCAAATAGTACACGAAAAGTAAGTCTTACAGACAATAGAAAGAATTTCTTAATTGAAGATAATCACCTCATTACCAAAAGCACAGAAGTGGCTTGGGGCATGACTACGGCAAATAGTATAGAAATTATTAAAGGAGGTAAAGCTATTTTAAGAAATGCTACAATCACTTCAAAAACTTTGGAGGCTGAAATAATTTCGCCAAAAGGTTCTGAGTTTATCATAGAATCGGCCTTACAAAAAGCACCCGAAAAACTGAATACTGGTCATTCAAGGTTGATGCTCCGTTTGCCAAACCAAACTGGCCAAGTAAATATAGTAATAAAGCTTTCACCGAAGGGGTAAAGCTTTATTTTCAAAAAAAGACAAAAATAATATTGATTTATGGCAAAATAATATTGTTATAATTCTATTTTTATATATTATATTTGTTACACTCAAAGTTGTAATAAATCTTCCATTACATTTTTTATTAAAATATTACTGCAGAGCAAAAAATAATCTTTTTATTTTAAACCTAAAAATCTATTCTTATGAAACAAAATTTCCGTATTAGGAGCTTCATTCTTTCCTGTTTTACACTTTTGGTGGTCCTCGGTTTTTCATTTACTGCTTCTGCAAAACCCTTTGACCAAAATATCACCGGAACTGTAAAAGACGCTACTGGAGAGTTAATGGTGGGTGTAAGCGTGCAAATTAAAGGTACCAGTAAAGGTACCTCAACGAATGTGAATGGTCAATACACTATTGCTGTTCCAAACAACAAATCTGTTTTGGTTTTCACATTCATTGGATTTATTTCACAGGAAATCGAAGTTGGTAACCAGTCCAAAATTGACGTCATGATAGTGCAAGACGACAAAGCTCTGTCTGAAGTAATTGTAGTAGGTTATGGTACCCAACAAAAAGTCAATTTAACAGGGGCGGTGGGAGTAGCTACCGCAGAAAGAATTCAAAGTCGTCCCATTGCCAATACTGGAGAGGCTTTACAGGGTGTGATTCCTAACCTTAATGTGAACGTAAGAAATGGGGACCCTTCCGTATCTCCTACTTTCAACATTCGTGGTTTTCAATCTATTAATGGAGGAGCCCCACTTATTTT
>JANNWE010000430.1:0-3575 GCA_031414675.1 Cytophagaceae bacterium | reverse complement strand
ATTTTGGCACAAACTGTCAGTCCTCCTCATTTGGATGAAGCAGAAAATCTATTTCAACACGAACAAAAATTTAGGTCTTGGCTTGATTCTAATTCTTCTTCCGCCAAAAACTGGAAATGGATGGCTAGGTATGAGTATGAGCTGCTAAAAAGGGTAGATAACAAGGGGGGATTGCCTACGAATGAAAACATTTTACCGGTTTCTTTTGAAATTGAAGGCTTAAAAAGTAAATCTAAAAATGCAAGGGCAATAATACCCGAGTGGACTCCTGCTGGCCCCTATGGAAGTTCTTCTTTATTTGGAATCGGAAGAGTAAATTGTATAGAGTTTCACCCCAAAGATAGCTTAACTTTTTATTTGGGTTTTGGTCAAGGAGGTATCTGGAAAACAACAAATGGGGGACAATCTTACCTCCCCATTGGTGATAATTTGCCGATTTTAAGAATAAGCGGAATCACTTTAGACCCCACAAATCCGGAAATCGTCTACATTTCTGTTTCTGATTTTGCCTACATCGGTTATGATTTATATACGGCGGATAGAAAACGAAATACCTATTACGGCATTGGAGTTTGGAAAAGTGTGGATAGTGGAAAAAATTGGAAACAAACAGGTCTGAAAAATAAACTAGATGAAGGCATAAATTCAATTACTCGTAGTATATGGGTGAATCCAAAGAACTCCAGAGAGGTGGTAGTGGTAGGAACAAAAGGCGTTTTTAAATCTTTTGACGGGGGAGACTCTTGGTCGCTAAAAGTTTTGGACAAAATGTGCTCTGCTTTGGTTCAGCATCCCACCAATACAAATATTTTGTTTGCAAGTGCGGTAAAAGTAAGCACCATAAATGTTGGAGAGGCAGGCCTTTGGAAATCTAGCGATGGAGGAAACACTTGGAAAATATTGCCCACAGGTATGGTTTCTTCTCAAATCCAAAGGATTGAAGTGGCGATTTCAAGAAGCAATCCGAATATTATGTATGCTGTTACATGCAACAATTCCAATGGGTTTGAAGGTTTTTACATAAGTCAAAACAACGGGGAAGATTGGACAAAATCACCATTTAAAGGAAATCTTTTGAGTACTTCTTATACTGCCACAGGCGGGCAAGGCTTTTATGATTTATGTATTTTGGTGCATCCAGAAAATCCACAAACCGTTTATGTAGGTGGTTTAATATTGAATGAAACAACTGATGGAGGCACTACTTGGAAGCAAGCTACAAGTTATACCAATATTCATCCCGATCAGCACGCACTAGATTATAATCCCATTAACAAAACTATTTATGTTTGTAATGACGGGGGAGTATATTCCACCAAAAAAATTATTGCTTCCACTCAGCAAAATCTTTCTTGGACATTTATTTCAAAAGGAATAAATGCTACCTCATGTTATAGAATTGGCCTTTCTTTAAATGGGGAAGATATCATAACAGGAGCCCAAGACAACAATAGTTTTCTTTCGATTGGTAAAAAACCCTGGACTAGCGAGTTTAGTGGTGACGGTATGGAGTGTGCCTTATTTGACAATTACATTTATGGCTCTTCGCAATACGGAAGTATCTATTTTATTGACCCATTAAATAGAAAAAGAACTTCCGGTACTATATTTCCACCTAATTTTGGAATGGATGTGGGGGAGTGGACTACTCCTTTTGTGATAAATAAAATGAGTAAAGAAGTAATAATTGCTGGAGGAAACATTCATAAAGTTCCTTTAGGAGAAGTATCAAATTCTTTAAAAACCATTTCAAGTTTTAATCCAATCGCAAATGCACCCTATCCAGAAGTTGCCTCTGCTTTAGCGGTTCCTGAATCTAATTCAAAAATCATTTATGTTGCAAAAAGACATTCTCCTTTAAACAAACGAGCAGCTCAGCTACTTAGAACCACCGACAATGGACTTAGCTGGAGAGATATTACCACAAATATTTATAAAGAAAGTTATGTCACCTATTTAACAGTTGATGACCAAAAGCCAGAAAGGGTTTGGGCCACCTTAAGTAATTTTGTTGCAGGTGAAAAGGTATATTTCTCTGAAAACGGTGGAGAAAGTTGGAGAAATATAAGTTATAATTTGCCAAATTTGCCGGCAAATTGCATCGTTTATCAAGCCTCTGATTTTAAAGTTTTATATGTAGCAATGGACATCGGCGTTTTTTATTTAAAAGAAGGCACTACCACTTGGAAGCCCCTAATGGGTAATCTTCCTAATGTAATAGTCCATGAATTAGAAATAAATCAAACTACAAAAAAACTTTTCGCTGCCACTTTTGGTAGAGGAATATGGTCTATAGATTTGTTAAATGAAGATCTAGTTTTATCTAAAGATTTTTATGCTATGAATATTAGTCTATTCCCCAATCCAAATTCGGGAGTCTTTACCTTAAAAAGTGATTTTGATAACATTGAAAAGATTCAAGTGGTAGATATACTTGGGAGAATACTATTAGACCAAAAATTGAACTTAAAAGAATTGTTTTATGAGAAAGAATTTAACATTTTAAACGGTAGGTCCGGTCTATATTTTGTTAACTTAATTTCTGGTAATTTGTGCAAAACTATTAAAATGGTGGTGGAGTAAGGTAGAAAAGAATATTGACGTTTCTGTAATTCTTCCTGTCTTAAAGTTTATTTTCAGTGATTTTTTTTAGCCTTTCTTCATAAATGAGCGTAGAAAATCCTTGTTTTATAGAATTTTGTATTGCCAAAACCTCGCTTTGTATTGCTTCTTCTTTTTGGCCTAGTTTGAATAATAAGCACGCATAAGTATCTAAAAAAGTAGGGTTGTTTTTTAAATTCTCATTAGGACTAAGGGCGTCATATATTTCTAAAGATCTTTTTGACCATTTTAGGGCCTTCGCTATTTTTTCCAGATCTTTACTAAACAGAAATGTTCCAAAGGCGGCATTATTTAAGTCGGTCGCAAATTTTTGATAATATGAAGAAAAACTAATCTGCTTCATTTTTTTATCCTCAAAATTGGTTGCTTGTTTTTCAAAAACTGCATTTCTTTCAATTTTTGCTTTCTTTATCAATGTATCTAAGGGTACTTTCATAAGAAAATAATCACAATAATTTGCTGCTTGCATATTGAAGTTTAAAGTGTCTTTTGTCGTTTTGTAAAAATTCAAGAGATAAGAACCTCTTTCTATATTTGCTCTTTCATAGTTCTTTCCATAAGAGTTTGCAATGAAATTACTTAGTTGAATTGCTAAACTTTTATTTTTATTTTGAATGGCTGCTTTGTTTGTTGCATTAATAGTTTTTTGGTTAATTTTAGACCTTTTCTCAGAGGAATAAGAGTTAAATAGACTATCGATTTCCTTATTAGAAAAGCACGCATTCATAAATCTCCTAGGTTTACTTTCTAAAGCTGGACCTTGTTCTATTATTAGTTTAGCATTTTCTAAAGTACAAAAGTCTTTGATGGTGTGTAATTCTAAGTACTTTTCAAGTAATTTGTCGGTGTTAAAATTGGCTGCATTTTTAATGGTAATTAGTTTTATCAATAGGTTTTTGTCATTTGGATTTTGAAGATAACGGCTTTCTAACTCTTTCATTGGATTATTTTTT
>JANNWE010000429.1:0-16889 GCA_031414675.1 Cytophagaceae bacterium | reverse complement strand
AGAAAAAAAAGATGCTGTAGAAGTTTTGAAATCCTTTGCAAATAAATTTAGGCAATCTGAAAATGAGCACAATTTTATAAGCAATGGACTTTTTGGACATATCACCTATGACTCCGTAGCATATTTTGAAGATATTAAAATTCGTGACAAATCTGAAGAAAATGCTATTCCTCAAATCCTTTATAGAGTTTATAGATATGTAATTGCTATAAATCATTTCAAAGACGAGTTATTTCTCTTCGAACACGCCTATCCTACCGAAGGATCAGAAGCAATATTCAAACAAGATGGATTAGAGACTTTAGAGTTTTTTGTTAAAAACCCAAAACGAACTTCTGATAATTTTAAAATAACTGGAGAAGAACAAACTAACATTGAAGATGAGGAGATGCGATCTATCATAAAAAAATGTATAAAACATTGTTTAAGAGGGGATGTTTTTCAAATTGTACCATCTAGAAGGTATTCCAGAACATATATTGGGGACGACTTTAATGTTTATAGAGCCTTAAGAAGCATAAATCCTTCCCCCTATTTGTTTTATTTTGATGGAGGTGATTACCATATCTTTGGGTCAAGCCCTGAAAAACAAATATATATTAAAGATGGAAGGGCAGAAATACATCCAATTGCTGGTACATTTAGAAGGACTGGCGACGACGCAAAAGACACGGAATTGGCAAAACAACTGCATGCTGACCCAAAAGAATCAGCAGAACATGTGATGTTAGTTGATTTGGCAAGAAATGATCTTTCTAGAAGTTCCGATTACGTGCATGTTGATATATTTAAAGAAGTTCAATTTTACAGTCACGTAATTCATTTAGTCTCTAAAGTCTCAGGAAAAATGACAGCTGGCACCAATCCATTACAACTTGTTGCCGATACTTTTCCAGCAGGAACGCTTTCTGGATCCCCTAAACACATGGCTATGAGTATTATAAACGAAATTGAACCTACAAATCGTAGTATTTATGGAGGAGCAATCGGATATATGGATTTTAACGGCAACTTTAATCATGCTATAGCAATTAGGACCTTTTTAAGTAAGAATAATACATTATTTTACCAAGCAGGAATGGGAGTAGTTGCAAAATCTGATATCGAAACAGAGATGAGCGAAATTCACTTAAAGTTAGGAGCTTTACGAAAAGCAATTGAAATGGCGGAAGAAATTTAATTTTCTAGAATTTTAAAAAACCTACTATTGCTATAATATTGGAGTCTTAATTTTTAAAATACCCTAAAAAAATGAACTTATTATTAAAAAAATTAAATTTTAAAGAGCAAAATGAAATAGCAATCTTAAATGCTCCAGAAGAGTTTATAGAACAAATGAACAATTTTTCTACCTATTTGAAAGTAATAAATAATCTTCCTAGTGAAAAGATAAATTTGGTGCTGGCATTTGTAAAAGAACAAAAACAAATAAACAATCTAGCACCATTAATAAATAGAATTTTAGAAAATGATGCCTTGTTTTGGTGGGCATATCCAAAAGGAACTTCTAAGAAACATACCTGCGATTTTAATAGAGATTCTGGTTGGCAGATAATGGGGGATTTAGGTTATGAACCTGTAAGAATGGTCTCAATAGACAACGATTGGACAGCATTTAGATTTAGAAAAGCTGAAAATATTAAAAAATTGACAAGAAGCCTCGAATGGCGAATGTCTGAAAAAGGTAAGCAAAAGTAAAAAATGATTTTACAGCCTTTTGATGATTTAAAATTACAAAAAAACAGAACCTTAAAACCAAAATAAAAGAAAACAGACAAAAATGAAAATATTAGTTTTAGATAATTACGACTCATTTGTATATAATTTGGTATATATTTTAAAAGATCTAGGTGCTAAAGTAGATGTGATTCGAAACGACAAAATAGCCATAGAGGAAATTAAAAAATACGATAAAATAATGCTGTCTCCTGGACCCGGAATACCAAAAGAAGCAGGAATAATGATGGAACTATTAGCAGAATACAAAACTTCGAAAAGCATTTTTGGCGTTTGTTTAGGCCATCAAGCTATTGCTGAAGCTTTTGGCGCTAAACTTTTAAATATGGGAGAAGTCCTACATGGTGTTACATCACAATGTTTGGTGATTGATGAAAATGAGATTCTTTTTAAAGATATTCCTCCCAAATTCGAAGTATGTCGATATCATTCTTGGACTGTTGTTCCAGAAACTATGCCCATTGATCTTAAAATAACCGCTTTAGACGCTAACAGTTTTGTATTAGCCGAAGCCCACCAAAAATTTGATATAAGAGGGGTGCAATTTCACCCAGAAGCCTATTTAACCCAACATGGAGTTAAAATGTTGGAGAATTGGATAAAAAATTAATCAATAATGATTTGTACTTTTATTGAAATAAATTGATTTTTAAAAGATTGGTTTAAACTTTATATGTAAATATTGGAAGGTACACATCTAATATTTAGACAAAAGTTTATAAAATTCCCTTAAAAAGCAATTAGGTTTAAAATATATAACACTAAAAAAATCGTATAGACTTTATTTTTATTTTAGATACCACTTATTAGATATTAATAAAATATATATTTGTACCATAAATTTTAAAGAGTGTTGCTTTTCGGATATTTAAAAAAGAAACCAATCGCTAAATTATATGCTTCATCTGAAAGGTTTGAAGAGATAATTTCTCTCAAAGTTCCAAAAGAATCAATAGCTTATTTAGTAGATCTATGGAAACAAAAACCCTTTAGTTTTACCATTGCAAAATCAAGAAAAACCTGTTTAGGAAATTATACGTTCAAAAATAAGCAGCATCTAATTACTGTAAATGGCGACTCAAACGTATATTCCTTCTTGATAACGCTTGTTCATGAAATTGCTCATCAACATGTCACTATTAAATATTATCCCAATAGAAATATTCTTCCACATGGCATAGAATGGAAAAATTGCTTTTCAGAATTAATAAGCCCTTTATTAACCAATGAAGTTTTTCCAGAAGAAATTCTTGAAATTCTAAAATTGCATATGAAAAACCCAGCCGCTTCAAGTGTTAGAGACATTAATTTAGTAAAAGTTCTAAAGAAATATTCAGCAAAAGAAAATGAAACTTCAACAATTTTAGAAGATTTACAATCAGGTACCTTCTTCTTATTTAATAAACAGATTTACAAAAAAATTGAAGATAGACGAACAAGAACGCTCGTGGAGCTTGCAAAAACCAAAAAAAAATTCACTATTATATCGCATGCAGAAGTAAATCTTATAGAATAAGAATTAATGTTTTGATGTATTATTGATCTATATCAATCCACATCATAAGTAATAATTGTATATAGAAGTATACTTTCCTAAAATCATTTATTTTATTATTATCCCTATCTTTGCTACACCCAAACTCAAAATATGCCCAAAAAGAATTCCAAAGCAATATTTTTTATCCTAGTCACAGTTTTAATTGACGTCATAGGTATAGGTATTATTATTCCTATAATGCCAAGCTTGTATCAAGAATTATCAGGAGGCTCAATAAGTGAGGCATCACAATATTCTGCTTATTTGGTTTTTATTTATGCTATAATGCAATTCATCTTTTCGCCTATTATTGGGGGGTTAAGTGACCAATACGGGAGAAGACCTGTGCTCTTGCTTTCATTGTTTGGTTTCGGTCTAGATTTTATATTTTTAGCTTTGGCTCCGTCAATTGGGTGGCTATTTATTGGTAGAATTATTTCTGGAATATTCGGAGCGAGTTTTACTACCGCAAATGCTTACATTGCTGATGTAACCGAACCTGAAAAAAGAGCTCAAAGTTTTGGAATGTTAGGAGCAGCTTTTGGTTTAGGTTTCATAATTGGTCCATCACTAGGCGGAATTTTGGGCGAAATGGGCAGTCGATTACCATTTTGGGTTGCGGCAGGCTTAGCATTTATTAATTGGCTATATGGGTATTTTATACTGCCTGAATCATTACTGCCCGAAAACCGAAGAAAATTTAATATTAAAAGAGCAAATCCAATAGGTAGTCTAATAAATTTAAAAAAACACCCTTATATCTTAGCTTTGGTACTTTCCTTATTTTTAGTAAATGTTTCGAACTTCGCTACGCAAGGTACTTGGTCTTTTTATACTATAGAAAAATTTAATTGGTCAAAATTGGAAGTCGGACTATCTTTAGGCTTTGTAGGACTTATGGTTGCAATCGTTCAAGGTGGCTTAATAAGAATAATAATACCTAAACTTGGACAAGAAAAATCCTTATTTTTAGGGCTAGCTATTAACTCAATCGGTCTGCTTGGATTTGCATTTGCTTCATCTTCATGGATGATGTATGCAATAATGGTTCCATTTGCTATCGGCGGATTAGCAGGTCCTGCTTTTCAAGGGATTATTTCAAATCAAGTGCAAAAAAATGAGCAGGGGGAACTTCAAGGCGGCTTAACTAGCTTAATGAGTATTGCTGCTATAGTTGGCCAGCCATTAATGTTAGGATTATTTAGAGTATTTACAAAAGAAAATGGTATAGCTTACTTACCTGGAGCACCTTTTATAATGGGCTCAATTTTATCAATAATTAGTTTATTTTTAACCATTAGAACTATAAAAAGAGCAAAAATTACTTAGATTGTATAATATTAAAATCTAGTAAAACCTTCATACAAAATTTTAATACATATAGATGGAAGGTTTGAATATTAATCAAAATATTTTAGCAATATAATTGTAAAAACAAAATAAAACACTAAATTTGCAGCCCAATTAGGGTGTAATAAAATTTTATTTACGGGAATAGTTTAAAGGTAGAACTACGGTCTCCAAAACCGTCGGTCTGGGTTCGAGTCCTAGTTCCCGTGCAACAGAAGCTTTTGGGAGTTTCGCTAAAACAAACTTTTTATGAATAATTTAGTTCAGTTTTTTAAAGATTCTTGGCATGAAGTAACAAAAGAAGTTACTTGGCCAAAAATGGGTGAGTTGCAATCAAGTGCCACTTTAGTATTAGTTGCATCGCTTATATTCGCTTTGGTCGTAGGTGGCATAGACACCTTAATAGACAATGCTTTAAGACTTCTATATCAATCCATTTAATTTTTAATCCTCTCCATAAATACTATGAGTGAATTTAATTGGTATGTCGTAAGAGCAGTATCACAACAAGAAAAGAAGATAAAAATCTATATTGAAAATGAAGCGGCAAGAAGAAAACTTACCGACTTTATTCCTGAAGTTCTTATATCGTCTGAAAAAATAGTCGTTGTAAGAAACGGCAAAAAAAGCGTTAGAGAAAAAAACTTTTTCCCGGGATATATTTTGGTTAATGCAGACTTATCAAATGGTGAGGTCTTGCACCTTATTAAAAGCATTCCAGGGGTTATTGGTTTTTTAGGTAAAAATGGAGGGGCTTCATTAGAACCAGAGCCTTTAAGACAATCAGAAGTAAATAGGATTTTAGGAATTCAAGAAGAAATTGGAGAGGCTTCAATTGATTCTAAGGTTTCATATATTAAAGGTGAGTCGGTAAAAGTTATTGATGGCCCATTCAATGGTTTCGAAGGCAATGTAGAGGAAGTTTATGATGAAAAAAAGAAATTAAGCGTAAGTGTAAAGATATTTGGCAGAAGTACTCCAGTCGAGTTAGGATATTTACAAGTGGAGAAACTATAATATTTTTTGTTTTTATTGTTTTAAAGGCCAGTTCTTCACGGAGCTGGCCTTTTTTTTTCAAATTTATTAAGTTTTGTTAACATTTAAAATGCAACGTGCCATGTAAAAATAGCATCTTTATTTCGAAAGCCATTACAAAATACTATTTCAGAAGGAGGCCTCCTTTATTATTTATAAGCTATTGTTGCTTTCAATTTTACATAATAAATTAATATTAAACCAAACAAAATTAAAAAGAACCGCTTGTGTATTAACTAATACCTTGTATTACACAATAGCTATATATTTGCATATCAAATTAAGAAAAATTAAATATTAAAAATTACAATTATGAAAAAGTTATTAAAATCAATCGCCGTTTTCTTTGTTGCCGTAAGTTTAACTTCTGCTGCTCCAACTAGTATTCCTACCACAAAAGCACCACTAACTTTTAAGGTAGGAATTTATAATGTTCAAAACTCTCACGTATTGAAAGTTTTTATTGAAAAAGTATTGGGAGAAAACGTGAAACTAGAATTAAAAGGAAAAGATGGTTCAGTGTTCTTTTCAAAATACTTAGGCAAAAAGGAAACAAAAAAAGGTTTCAACATTGACATGAGTCAATTACCAGCAGACTATTATACATTAATGGTTACAAATGGAGAGGAAATATTCATTAAAAAATTGGATCTTAGAAGTGCTGAAACTTTAGTTTTAGATAAAAAAATTACATTTTAAGGTAAACAATATTCGAGAATCTTTAAAAGATTTTTAGAGTTTGGTTTAGGTTAAAAAAAAATACAGAAGGCAGCCTTTGGCTGCCATTTGTGTTTAAAAAGAAGTATACTTCTTTTTAATAAAATAAAATCTAAGCAAACCAACAAAAACTAACAATGTCAGGGGTAAAAGTAAATTTAAAAATTGCCATTGTGTGTGTTTATTTCGAGTTTTTAAGGTATCTAAGGGCCTTAATCCTATAGATTTTGCCTTTGCAACTATCAAACCATTCTCATCTAAAAGATAATTTAATGCATTAAAAACAAAATCCTGGTTACCATATTGATGCTTAGAAAATCTATCATAGCCCATTGGAAAAGGATTTCCAGTCTTATTATCTACTTCATTAACAATTAAATCCCCATCTGAAACAACCAACATTTTAGAATTCTCTGACTTTTTCTTTATGGAAGCCTGATTCTGACTAAACCCACCTTTAAAAAATGATGAAAACTTTCCTTCTAGTAAATAAGCTATAACTTTTACACCACCTTGGTATTCCTCTTCGTCAGTTTCAGTTCTAGCCTCATTATAAGTAATTAATGCTGGAGCATTCAAAGTTTTCGTATATGGGGAAGTCATTAATAATGGAGTTTTCTTGATACCATCATTTACATTTACTATATCAATTGAGGCAGTAAACTTTGTAGATACCATATCAATATTCTTTGTTATTACACTTCTGCCAAAATTATTTATTAATGGAAAATATCTATACAAAATAGGTTGAATATTAGGTTTATCACCCATATTTCCAACAACTAATGGAATCACTGTGGCATTTAAACCATCTTTTACAATGTTCTTATTGATTCGTAATCCATAATTAAAAAGCAAATCATCTAAATTCACATCCAAAGGTTGGGCGAAAGTCCCTTCCAAACCTATCGAATCTACTTTTAAACCATCTATAAAAAACAGAACCTTACCGCCATTCATTACAAACTGGTCTATTTTGAACTTTGTATCATCATCTATTTGCATATCAGGCTTTGGAACAATCAATGCGTCTAAACCTTCAAAAGATTGAGAAGCTTTTGAGTCAATAATATACAATTGGTAAAACTCCTGCAAGGAAGTAATTAAACCTGCAAAATTCACTGGGCTAACCTTGGTAAATTCTGAAAGTAAGCCAATTTTCTTCTTTTCAATTGCAGTCAATTTTTTAATAGTAGTAGACAATTCGTATTCTACATTTTCGTATGATTGGTTTAACTTTGTTTGTGCATCTTCTGCTTGATTCGATTTTAAAAGCAAAACAGTAGATTCTTTCCCCCTAAACCATACAGTAGCATAAGGAAAAATCAAATTCTCGGTTTTCTTTCCATTCTGCTTATCATAGATATTGGTTGGTTGCATTCCCTTATCTACTAACTCTTTGAATAGCTTGTTCCTTTCTTCTTCAGAACTTGCTTGATAAGGATTAATAAATTGAAAATCAATATTTTCACCTCCATAATATTTAAATTCTAAAAGTGTTTCCTTTACTGCCCTTTTTAGCCTTTCGAAACCTCCTGGCAAATCTTCTCCATCTAAATAAACTTTTATAATAACTTGGTCAGAAAGTTCTTCCAACATAGACTTACTGGGACTTGAAATAGAATAACGCTTATCATTTGTTAAGTCAACTCTAAAATAAAAATAGGAACCTAAAATATTAATGAGAAGTAAAATCCCTAGTACAAAAACATTATTTTTTAAAAAGGCAGTCATCAAATCTATTAAATTTTGCCATAAAATTACGTTAAATTTGTTAGAAATTAAATACTTGAAAATGAATGCTGCTTATTGGGTTGAAAAATTAGGTCTTATGCCCCATCCCGAAGGTGGATTTTTTAAAGAAACCTACCAATCTCAAAA
Organism: Cytophagaceae bacterium; assembly: GCA_031414675.1. Lineage (GTDB taxonomy): Bacteria > Bacteroidota > Bacteroidia > Cytophagales > Spirosomataceae > Leadbetterella. The sequence goes on along the minus strand of JANNWE010000429.1, from coordinate 8,632 downwards.
TTATCTTCCTTCGAAAGCCCTACCTCCTGGATTTAGTGGTCAAAGAAAAATTTCAACCGCAATTTATTTTTTATTGAATGATTCTAATTTTTCTGCATTTCACAAAATAAAATCGGATGAAATCTGGCACTTCTATTTAGGCAATCCTGTTGAAATTTTTTATATAGACAATAAAAATCAAATGCAAAGAATTTGCTTAGGAAATAATCCGGCCAATAATGAGGTTTTTCAAGCAGTAGTTCCAGCTGGATGTTGGTTTGGAAGCAGAATAATTTGTAAACAAGGATATTCATTAGTTGGGTGCACAGTAGCTCCCGGATTTGACTTTCAAGATTTCGAAATGGCAGATAGAAATAAGCTTGTTGTCGATTATCCCCAATATTTTGATATCATAAATCAATTAACACATTAAATAATTTCTTTTGCAAAAATTCAATTTCTATCCATTAAATTTACAATTATTTAAATTTTTAAAATGCTTCAACGGGTTCAATCCATATTATTGTTAATTACATCTCTTGCCATGGCAACGTTTTTAGCCACCAATTCGTTTGTAAAAACTTTTGGCTCTAATGAAAAAATTGTAGTAAATGCATTTCATTTTCTTCATACAAAAGGCTCACTTGTTCTAATAAATAAACCAATTTATTATATTGCCACTGCGGGGGCTTTAGCGTTGATTTTGACCATTTTTACTATTTTCCAATATAAAAACAGAATCCGACAGATGCTTTTAGTGGCATTAAATTCTCTTCTTATAGGTATTACTTTAGCTGCTACAGTTTATCATATTCAAAATGACGCTATCAAAATATCTGGCACGGGCCAAGAAAGTGGTTATTATATAGGTATTTATGCAGCATTTATTGCATTAGCATGTAATTGGCTTGCAAATAGGTTTATAAGAAAAGACGAAAAACTTGTAAAAGACGCGGATAGGATGCGTTAATTTTTCTTATTTTAATTTCCAACAATGAGAGTAGTCTTCATGGGTACACCGGACTTCGCCGTGGCAAGTTTGCAACGATTGGTTGAAAACAAAATAAATATTGTTGCGGTAATTACTGCCGTAGATAAACCAATTGGAAGAGGTCAAAAATTAAGCGAATCGCCTGTTAAAAAATTCGCTATTTCTCAAAGTATTCCCGTTTTACAACCTGAAAAACTTAAAAATAAAGAGTTTTTAGAAGAATTAGCTAGTTATAAAGCAGATTTACAAGTAGTAGTAGCGTTTAGGATGCTACCTAAATTAGTATGGGCAATGCCTAAGCTGGGCACTATAAATCTTCATGGATCTTTGTTACCTCAATATAGGGGTGCAGCACCAATAAACTGGGCTGTCATAAACGGAGAAAGAGAAACTGGAATAACTACTTTTTTTATAGAAGAGGAAATTGATACAGGAAAAATAATTTTCTCAGAAAAGATAGCTATTGGATTAAACGAAACTGCTGGAGACCTACACGACAAAATGATGTGGTTGGGTGGCGACTTGCTTGTAAAAACAGTAAACGCTATTTCCTCTGGTTTATACCCCAATATTGACCAAAATTATTCAAATTTATTAAAACCTGCACCTAAAATATTTAAAGAAACTTGTAGAATAGACTGGTCAAAAGATTCTTTAACAATTTTCAATTTTGTAAGAGGTCTTAGTCCCTTCCCCGCAGCCTGGACAATGTTAGGTGATAAGCAATTGAAGATATTTGAAGTAGAAATTTTAAATGACATAAAAAATATTCCACTATCAACTTATAGTTTTTCATGTGAAAAAATCGAATTAGAAGTCTTTTCTGACCAAAAAAAATATTTTATTTTAAAAACTTCAGATAACTACTTGGCTATTCAACAACTGCAATTAGAAGGAAAAAAAAGAATGAATATAGAAGAGTTTTTAAGAGGCTTTAGGTTTGAATAACTTAGAATTGATAATAAAACCCAACTAAAATAGAAAAACCGACCCTAAAAATTAAGGCCGGTTTGTTGGTTTTTAATTGTTGATTCTAAGCCAAAACTCTTTTATCTGTTGGGTAAATTTTCAATCTACCAAACTTATAATATTAAAATGTATATTTATTTTCTTCTAAAAGTTCATCAGCCAATCTTCTTCGAGCATCTTTAGTATTAAACGGATCAATTTTTGTGAATCTTTTTAATCCCATAAGCATAACTCTAAGTTCGTCACCTTCAGCAAAAGATTGAATTGCTTCTCTACCCGCATTCTGACATAATACAACTGAATGATGTAAATAAACAATCGCTATATCTTTTTGTAAAGCCATTGCAGCTTCCCCTTTAATTCCAATTAGTTTTTCGACACGAAGTAATGTTGACTCAGCAACATATATTTCAGTTATCATATCTGCTACATTCATTAAAATTTCTTGCTCATGAGAAAGTTTCATCATGAATTTTTGAACTGCAGCCCCTGCAATCATTATAGCAGCCTTCTTTAGATTTTTCAAAACTTTCTTTTCTGCAGCAAATATGGCTTCGTCATCTGAACTACTAAAATCAGGAATAGATAAGATTTCTTTAGCAACCATTGATGCTGGGCCCATTAAGTCCAATTCGCCTTTCATTGCTCTTTTCAAATACATATCTAATATCAACATTCGGTTGATTTCATTGGTACCTTCAAAAATTCTATTAATTCTAGAATCTCTATAAGCCCTTTCCATTGGAGCGTCCGCAGAATAGCCCATACCACCATAAATCTGAACACCTTCATCAGCATTAAAATCTAACACTTCTGAACCATGAACTTTCAAAATAGCACATTCTATAGCATATTGCTCTAATGCCTTCAACTTTGCAGCTGCATCCTCTATTCCTTCTGCTTTAAACGACTCAATTAAATCATCAATATTTTGTCCTGCTCGGTAACATGCTGATTCACAGGCGTATATTTTAATGGCCATTTCAGCTAACTTATGTTTTATGGCACCAAATCTACCTATAGAAATCCCAAATTGTTTCCTTTCATTTGCGTACTGAACAGCATGGCTTAGTATTCCTTTAGACCCTCCAACAGCAGCAATACCTAATTTAATTCGACCAATGTTTAAAATATTAACTGCTATTTTGAATCCATTTTCACGATCTGATAACATATTTTCAACGGGCACCATACAATCATTAAAAAACACTTGGCGTGTGTCTGATCCTTTAATACCAAGTTTTTTTTCAGGCTCATTCATCGTAATTCCTCCAAAACTTTTCTCAACAATAAAAGCTGTTAAATTTTTATCGTCTCCAATTTTAGCAAAAACAATGAAAATATGAGCAAAGCCTCCATTAGTAATCCACATCTTTTGCCCATTAATTACATAATGTTTCCCGTCAGCTGATAATTCAGCTTTTGATTTAGCTCCGTTTGCATCCGAGCCTGAATCTGGCTCTGTTAAACAATATGCGGCTTTCCATACACCTGAGGCTAGGTTCGGAAGATATTTTTGCTTTTGCTCTTGATTACCATAATATAATATTGGCAAAGTGCCAATACCTGTATGAGCAGATTGTGCTACAGAAAAAGAATGACCAGCCCCTAAGGTCTCTGCAACCAACATAGATGTATTAAAACTCATTCCGAAGCCACCGTATTCTTCTGGCACAGCTGTACCTAGTAAACCAAGTTCACCAGCTTTATCCATCAAAGATGAAATTAAATCAGGAGATTTTGCGTAATCAATCTCATCAAGAATTGGATGCACCTCAGTTCTTAAAAAATCTCGACAAGTATCAGCAATCATTTGTTGCTCTTCATTAAACTCTTCAGGAATAAAAACTTCATGAGCGAACGTTTCTTTAATTAAGAACTCTCCCCCATTTAATGATGATTTTTCAGCTACAGTTGCCATTTTATAATGCTTTAAATTGTAAAACAAAATTAGTATGCTTGCATACTAATTGCAAAGGAATAAAAAAAAATAATAGTATGCAAGCATACTATTATTTTTTTTCGAAAAATTTAATATAATTGAGCCCATTTAACTAATTAAAATCCCTATAAATGAGATTAGTGGAATATTTTTCCCAAAAATAAAACTTTCAAAGTTTTACTTTTTAAGATCCATCAAAAAACTTAGGCCATTCTGTAACTTTTGAAAGAAACCAAGGTATTCATTAACAAATCAATAATCGATAAAGTCTATGAAAAAAATCTACATTTTTTTTCACTTTTAAACACTTTCGAATTATGAAAATCAAATTGAGTTTTTTCTTCCTAGTATGTCTTATTACACATACGGCATTTACAAACCCCTCAAAAGTACTCGTTAAGCCCTCAAGCTTTAAAGTTGGCATGTATAATGTGCATCATACACACCTGTTAAAGGTATTTTTAGAAAAACAAAAAGGCAGTGTTCTAAAAATTGAAATTTCAACCACTGAAGGAGAAACAATTTTGATAAATTATGTTTCTAAAAGAAATGTAAAAACCAGGCTAAGCATAGATTTAAGTCAACTAGAGGACGGCGAATACTATATAGTATTTTCCAACAAAAGTGAAAAATATAAACAAAAACTAAGGCTTACAAGCAAACAAGTTGTTGAAAACGAAAAAAGGATTTTATTTTAGGTTAGGTTAAAAACTACAAGGGTGGCTTTTAGTCACCCTTTGTTTTATTTAAATTTAAAATCTTGAAAATAAAGATTTGCTTTTTTGTAACCTTTGAATAATTTAAGAGTAAGCATTTATTGAAAAAAAAATAGTTGTGAATAATTCGTATTTTTATAAGTAAATATTTATAGCATTTATCGCCATCTACCATTTATGACGGATGAAATAGTAATGTACGAAGTTGCCAAAGGAGATTTAGACAAGTCTGCCTTACTATTTGAGCGCTACAAAAACCGAATATACTGTTTCTATATGAGGTTTGGAGTTGGAAAAGAAAATGCACAGGATTTAACACAGCAAGTTTTTTACAGAGTGATACGCTATAGAACCACTTATAAAGAAGGTTATGAATTCAAAACTTGGATATACAGGATAGCAAGAAACATTTATCACGATTTTTTAAGAGAAAATAAATTCGTTTTTGAGGAATTTCAAAACCATCAAATGGCAAATGAAGAAGAAACAAATGATGAAGAAGAATATTTTTTGACATTAAACAAGGCTTTGAATAGTTTGGGACAGGAATATAAGGAGGTGATTCTAATGAGTAGATATGAAGGCATGAATTACGAAAAGATTTCCCAAGTGTTAAACATAAGTGTTTCGTTGGTAAAAGTTAGAGTACATCGAGGGCTAAAGCAATTGAAAGAATTTTATTTCCAATTGTCGTAAATAAAAACAATAAATATGATTGTGAAAGTAGAAATAGAAAAATATTTTGCCGATTATTTGGAAGGTAATTTAGGTAGTAACGAATCAAAAGAACTTTTTGATTTCCTGATGAAAAACCCTGAATTGAAAAAGGAATTTGACGAATTGAAGCAACTTTTCGAAGATTTGCCAGATAAAAAACACCCAGAATTAGGAAAGACAATTGATAAGAATTTTTATGATTTTCTAGAAAAAGAAAAAAATATAAGTTTTAAAATACTTAAAAATTGGACATCGATTATAAAATATGCAGCCCTGCTTTTTGTAATAGGTGGTGCTTATTTCTTGGGTTATTCAAATTCCAAAACTGTAATATCATATAGAGTTAAACCCATTTATTTGACTAGAAGCTCCACAGAAATTGGGAAAGAAAAAAGCACTTTAAAAGTAGCCATACCACCAAAGAGTCCTATTTTATCTAAAGAAAAATTAGTATTAGAGGAAATTAGAGAAATAAAAAATGACTTGGCTGGCATTCAAGATACACAAAAAAAGATGATTTTGAGTATGCTAAATAGAGAATCGGCTGTAGATAGGCTTTTCGCAATAAACTCAAGTTTTGAATTGCAAGCTGCTGACGAAACATTATTATTTGCCTTGGTAAAAACCTTGGATTATGACCCGAGTTTCAATGTAAGATTGGCAGCTGTAGATGCACTGGCAAGATTTAACAAATCGAATTACACTAGAAATGCCTTAATTAATTCTCTTTTGAAACAAAATGAACCATCGCTGCAGATGGCCTTGATGGAACTGCTAATAAATTTAAAGGAAAGGAAAGCAATAAACGCCTTTTCTACCATCATAGAATCTTCTGAATCTCCAGAATACGTAAAAGAAAAGGCGGAGAAAGGCCTAAAAATATTAACAATGTGAACCTCAAAAATTATATAACAAAACGTACATATATTATGAAAAAGCTATTTTTAAATCTATTATTTTTAACTTCTACATTTTATTGTTTTGCACAAAATGAAAGCAAACAATTCAAAATCAGTTTTTCGGGTGTCAATAAAAAAGTTCATATTTTATCCGGTTCCAATTCCCTAACAATAGAAGGCTATGCGGGTACAGAGGTTATCATTGAAGCAACCGACAATAACAAAGAGTTACCCGAAGAAGCCGAAGGCCTTCGTATTATTTCGGCAGGAGCTATTGACAACACTGGCCTGAGTGCCAATGTTACACTAGAAGAAAATGCACTCAAAATCAAAATTCCGAAGAGCAAATATTTTAGCAACTTTAAATTAAAAATACCGAAAGACTTGGCTCTAAGTATCAAAGAAAGCGGAAACAATTACGGCAAATGGAATATTTCAGGAATGAGCGATGAAATAGAAGTGAATACCACCTACAGCACTGTGAATATTAAAAATGTTTCTGGGCCATTAATGGCAAGATGCGGCTATGGAAAAATTACGGTTGTTTATGATCAGGTAAATCCAAAAAAACCTAATTCCATTTCTGCTTCTGGTGCGGTGGATGTGACTTTACCTAGTGAAACTAAAGCAAATTTAAAATTGGTAAGCAGTTATGGTGATGTATTTAGCGACTTTGATCTAAAGGAATTTATACAACCAAAAGAGGAGGAAGCAAGACCAAAAGTAAATAGATCTACTACTAAGAAAGGCGAAGATATAATTTCTGGTAATGCAAAATCACCAGAAGCACAGGCATATGAAAGTAAACATGATGAACAATTAAAATTAGCACAAAATTTAGCAACTCCATATCCAAGTGCAGCTGCTAAAAACACTATTGGTTCGACCATTTCTAGCGATAAAGGGGTTTATAGCGTTCGGGAGGGCAATAATATGAAATATTGGGATGGAACCAACTGGAAATCAACAAATGACGATTGCAACTGCAGTGGAAACTCTTTTACAATAAATGGTGGCGGTTTAGACATTAGGCTTCAGTCAGATCATGGCAATATATATTTAAGAAAAAAGAAGTAAAAGTTAAGACCCACCCAGCATAAGAAATTAATTTAAATTTAATCGGGCCTTAAAAAACATAATTGCGAAAAAAGGGATTAACAACTGTTATTTGCTAATCCCTTTCTGCATTTTACCAATATTTGATTCATAAAGTTTGCCAATTATGGTCGCAAACTTTTCCTAAAGCCATACTTTTACAATCTAAAACCCACACTAAATGCTTGTAAATCATTTGCATTTACTTGATTAGACTTAAACATTTTATTTAAATCATATCTAGCAAATATGGTAAGCCCATTTTTCTTGCCAAATTCAGTAGTTAAACCATAAGGTATATCTGTTAATCCATAATCGCCTTTGGTTTTATATTTTCCTCCGGACACAAATTGTTCTTTTGTGTAACCTCCTATTCTATATCCTACATACCCCCCAAATCCAATTTTAAATTTATCTTCTTTGAAACCAAAATTCAGCATAACTGGAAGATTAACAACAGGCACCACTAATTTGCTTTTTTCAGTTGGGCTTGGGTTTTTAGAAAAAGCAACTTGATTTCTAACAAAAGTTGCTAAATTGCTATTTTGAAGCATGAGGTTATACCAGACAATTTCAGGACCATAGCTAAACGCAACATCTACTTTCTTACCTTTAATTAGTGTTGCATTCTTCCTAAGCGACAAAGCTACATATCTAGATTGAAAAGTTCTTAATTTGTACTCTTGATTTGGGGATGAAGGACTACTGTTAATAAAGTTATTCAAGCCAATATAGATTCCAAAATCACTTTTGGAAAAGAATTTTTTATCGCTTTTAGTTTTAGAAAATCTATTTTTATCATTATCATCGTCATTATCCTTGTTTTCTTCAAAGGTTTCAATCTTCTCATGTTGAGTATCGCCTTTAATAACTGTGTCTCTTTTAGAAGAATTATCTTCTTTAGTTACAATTTTAATTCTTTGTCCCTCTCTGGAAATCACTAAAATTGTATCTTTGCTTTTTCCTCCATTTGTCACCATAACAAATGCTCTTTCTCTTTCTGATGAATCTACACCAATGGCTTTCAACACATTATCAAGATTTAAAACTTTGGGTATTTCAAATGTCTTATTGTTATTTGAAATAACTTTTACCCTGTTTTTAGAGACTTTGTCACTAAATTCTATAATTGTTGTATCAGCAGCGGCCATAGCGGTGGCTAAACTTGCATTAATAAATAATGCAATAAGAATTAACTTTTTCATAATTGATATTTAATTGTTTGTAATTTTTGATTTAATCCAAGAATAAGTTTCTTTAATTTGTCTAGTTTCAGAAGCAATAAAACCTTCTTGATTTAGTGAAAGCTCATCTACGGGCTTAA
>JANNWE010000428.1:0-3084 GCA_031414675.1 Cytophagaceae bacterium | reverse complement strand
CTTATTTAGAGTTTGGAATAGTGTTATTAAATATGCGGCAAAGTGATTTAAGATTTCTTTCTTTCCGTTGGATGAAATGAGCTTAATTTGGATTTTACGTGAAAACCTAAATTTTATATTCTTTAAATAATCATTGCTGATTACTGAATTTATTATTAGCCTTTCTTTTGCGTTTCGACGCACCGCAGGTCTGCCTGTCCAATTGAAAAAAGTAACCGCAGCGGAGCATTTATGCAAAAAAAAACACCTATTCAAATAGATGTTTTTTTTGTTTAAAATCGAAATTTATTATTCCGCAGGTTTAATCATATCCAAAAGCTCGGCAGAAACACCCGTCATGGAATAGCCTCCATCATGGAAAAGATTTTGCATAGTTACCATTCTGGTAAGATCTGAGAAAAGTGTTAATACGTAATCTGCACATTGGTCGGCCGATGCATTGCCAAGTGGAGCCATTTTTTCTGCAAATTCGAAAAATGAATCAAATCCAGCTATTCCACCACCGGCTCTGGTTTTAGTTGGCGATTGAGAAACGGTGTTTACCCTTACATTCTTTAATTTACCATATCTAAAACCATAGCTTCTAGCAATAGACTCTAACATTGCTTTGGCGTCTGCCATATCACTATAAAACGAAAAAGTCCTTTGAGCTGCCATATAAGTTAATGCAACCACTGAACCCCACTCATTGATAGCATCCATTTTTTCGGCAGTTTGCAAAAATTTATGAAAGGACATTGCCGAAATATCAACACTTTGCTTATACCAATCGTAATTTAAATCTCCGTATGTTTTTCCTTTTCTAACATTTGGCGACATACCGATGGAATGCAAAACAAAATCCACTTTACCACCCAAAACATCCATAGATTTGGCGTAGAGGTTCTCAATATCTTCTACATTGGTAGCATCTGCAGCTATTATTTCAGCTTCACATATTTCTGCTAATTTATTGATTTCTCCCATTCGCATTGCTATTGGTGCGTTGGTTAAGGTAAAAATTGCACCTTCCTCCTTGGCTTTTAACGCAACTTTCCAAGCAATAGAATTTTCATCTAAAGCCCCTGAAATAATTCCTTTTTTGCCTTTTAGTAATCCGTATGCCATAATATTTATTCGATTTCTGTTTAATTTAAATTTGTAGACAAAATTATCAATTTTTTTGGAGAATTAATGATGTTTTGCTTTTCTAAAATTTAAATATTGATTTTGATAGCTAAGAAAAAAAAAGAACTTTTAAATGAATTGATTCAAAATCATAAGTATTTATCCACACCTAATCATTTTTCTTGCACGAATAGAATCAATAAGTTAAGTTTGTTACCTTTTTTTTTAATCAATATTCTATAATGTTTGTTTCTCCATCCGAGCCCTTTAAAATAATTTATAGCCTTTTTGAACACGAATATCTTGGGTTTTTGGTAGATTCTTTTGTAGTTCAACTTAATTCTAGAAATGAGGTAACCTTCCAATGTCAAAACATTTCCTCAAAAAACATTGCTGAGTTTGCTTCGGGCTTAGACGAACTCGACTATGAACTAGTAAAATTGATTGACAATATTCAACAAGAAGTAATATTTAAGAAATTTAATACAAAAAAAATATCGCAACATGATTTTTTTTACAAAGTATTTAATGCAGAAAAAGGCGATATTTTATTAAAAGAAAGCATTTTAAAATACATTGAAAATCACAAAAAACATATTTTCAGCAAAATAAAATCGAAAAATTTTTTTGTGATGGGAAACGATGGTGTTCCTACTTGGAAACCCATAGAAATAAAGCAAGAACCTGCTCGTGCATATTTTCATTTTGAGAGGCAAGAAAATCAAACGGTATATTATCCTATCATTAAATGTGGAGCCGATAGCGTAAAATTTCAATTTAAAAATGCAAAAATAATTAATGACTTACCAGCTTGCATGTTGTTAGATAGCAAGTTATACCTTTTTGATCAATATGCCGACGGCAAAAAAATAAAACCTTTTTTGGATAAACCAAATATCATAATTCCAAAAACAATCGAGGAGAAGTATTATCATAAATTTATTGTGCCTTTAGTGGCTAATTTTAATGTTTTCGCGAAAGGATTCGAAATAGTAAATGAAACAGAAACGGCCGAGCCTCAATTGGTAGTATCAGAAATTAAGCATATTAAAAAAATGGATCTGTTTGGCAAACAGATAGATAATGAAGAAAATATAGACACTAAATTTTTTATTGATCTTTCGTTTAACTACGGAAAATACAACTTTAGATACGATAATTTTAGTGCCCCCTCTCATGTTTTTTTAGAAAAAAAGAATGATTCTTGGATTTTTTTTAAAATAAAAAAAGACTTGGAAAAAGAAAAAAACACCATTTTAAGTCTTAAAAACAATGGACTAGACCTTAGAAATGGAAGACTGTCTTTACCTAAAAACGAAACCATTACTTGGTTTCAAGAGCATACTGCCTTTTTAGAAGAAAATGGAATAAAAGTAGTTCAAATAAATGAAGGTAATATTCAATATTTTTTGGGATATTCAAACATCGAATTAAAAATTGAAGAGAAAAATGATTGGTTTGATGTTCATGCTTTAGTGCAGTTTGGTGAATTTGTAATTCCTTTCTTAAAACTACGAAAGTACATAATAAACAATATCAAAGAATTTGAACTTCCAGATGGAAAATTAGCTATAATTCCCGTTTCATGGTTTACAAAATATTCTGAGCTTTTTCATAATCTTGAACTTGACGAACACGAGAATCAGGTATTAAAAAAACATCAATTTGGCCTTGTTTATAATCTTGAAAAAGAATTAGATAAAAAGAACAAAAGAATTGTTCCATTTTTTTGGTGGAATAGGAATGTTATTCAAACTGGATTAGCAGCCTTGCTGGTTTTAACTTTAGGATATTTAATAGGTTTCAATAAAAACAGTAAAAAAGAGGTAGAAAGCCTTTCCCAAAATTCTATTTTACCCACTACAATAGAAAAGGGAAATGAGAGCAAGCAGAAATTAGCAAATGAGGGTATCGATTTTGAAATCAAAAAAAGTTCAGAAAATAGTAAAAAGTTACTGCTTTCTCAAAGGAAAGAAA
>JANNWE010000427.1:0-1512 GCA_031414675.1 Cytophagaceae bacterium | reverse complement strand
TAAACAAAGTATTTGATGATGATAAAACAAGGAATAAAATCACTTTTAAATTAGGTTTCAAATATCCTCAACATTTCACAAGACTTTTTAAGCAAAAAGTGGGTGTTTCGGGATCAAGCAAAAAAGTTGGGTGGAATTAGGCATAAATTTTTTGCAACCTAAAAAGGAAGAAACTTACATCTCTTACACCTCTGAACTGAGACCTTAAAGCTTTTATTTTTGAATTAAATGACTCCGCTGACGCATTAGTACTTCTGTTGTCAAAGTAGTTTAGTATTTTTTCATAATTGTTTTGTATTGTTTTCGATATCGTATTAAATGACTTAAATTCTGCTTTTTCTACTTTATTATACCAAAGAGCTAGCTTTTTAAAGGCGACTAGCCTATGAGTTGATTGGCTGAATATCTTTGATAGTTCTTGACTTAGATTATATGCCTCTTTTAGGTCTGGATAGTATTTAAATAGAATTTCTGCTCGATGTACCTGTGATACAGACCAATTTCCTTCACTTTTAAATAAGAGATATCTACTTCTTGCTAATAATTGTTTTTGAGTATCTCCATTTTCTAGTTCTTCAAAAAAGTACTTTTTCTTTAATTCTTTTGCTAGGTCTATTTCTTTATTCTCTTCTTCAATGGCTTCCCATCTATGTTTTATTCTTATCTCTTGTACCGCATCACTTGCTAACTGTTGGACATGAAACCTATCTGACACTAATTTAGCTTTGGGGAAACTTTTTTTCACTATACGCTCCATCGTAGGTGCCAAATCTAAAGTTACTTCTTTTACTTTTTTCCGTTTGACTTCTGGTATTTTGTTTAAAATTTCAATTACTGTATCACTCACGGTACCTTTTATCATAGCTATCAATGCCCCCTTTTTACCTTTTGCAGCTTTGTTAGTTAAAACAGTATAAAGTTCTCCATTCGAAAGACTGGTTTCATCAATAGAAAGACGCTCTCCAATATTTTCGCTAAACAAAATCCATTTTTGTGCATGCTCTAATTGATCCCATGATGTAAAACCACTTAAATGTGCAGCGTATTGCTCTTGTAATCTTTTACCATCCAACTGAAAAAGTTCTCCAATAATTTTACAACTGATTGGGGTATTATCTAAAAGCTCCTTTTAAAAAAAAAGCAAATTCCGATGTCATTCGCGTGCCTGATGCTACCTTATTCCAACTTCGATAGACTATTTTACCCGTATCATGATTAAACCATTTTCTTCTTTTCAGAAATAAAAAACAAGGTTTGCCTCTAAGAGGAAAGTCTCTTATAGATTCTTCTTCAAAAAAACCTTTTGATTCAAGTTTCATACCTTCATACTCCAAAGGATGAATATTCTTTTCCTCTAAATAAATATTGTATGAATTATCCAACTTCTCAACTCTAATCAAATTAAAGTATTCGGAAAAGCCCTCTGGCAATAAAAGTTCAATGAGTTCTAGTGTCAAGTTTCTATTTTTTCCTCAAAATAAACAACTATTTCTTAACCCCCCAACTTTTTTG
>JANNWE010000426.1:0-6129 GCA_031414675.1 Cytophagaceae bacterium | reverse complement strand
AGCTTTTCTGTACGAGTTAAAGTAGGTAGTGTTGCTGTAGGTTTTATTTGTTCATAGGTCAAATACTATATTCCTAATTAAAAAAAACTTCCTTTTAAAAGCTAAAAGGCTGCACTAAAGTTGAGAAAATGCTTCAAAACTTCTCAAAAAAATATGGTGCTGGGGTATCGTTCCACTATTAGACTTTTGCCATTTCATGCCGATTGCAATTCAGGTAGCGAAAACCTTTTAGAATTTTGGCAACTTTTGGGGGATTTTCTAAACTTTAGAGTAGCCTTTTAGCTTTTAAAAGGAAGATTTTTTTAATTACGATTATAGTATTTGACCTATGAACAAGTAAAACCTACGGCAACACTACCTACTTTAACTCGTACAGAAAAGCTACCTAATATCTACAGAGTAGCCACTAAACAGACTTTGATGCCGTGGCAGTTTCTTTGAAAGTGACTTGGGCGGCCTTCCGCTACCAAAAAGGCGAAGTATCGAACCACCAAAACTTTGATTGCGGTTAGGGTGATGTGGCATTCCCGACTTTCTTCTATCCTGCTAAATGATAGTAGGTGATGGTCGGGCTAAATAAAGCAATTATTTCATATAATAAATATTTTCTCAAATATAGATCTAAAACTTCAGGTTTTAACTCCAAAAAGTTAAAGGTTGGCATTGAAAATGATTTATTAAAAAAACAAATACCAGCACATATTAACACACTGTTTATAGGACAATTTTAACCATTTGATTAATTGCTATAGATAGTTTTGTTTTGGGAAATAATTTATTATGGATTGAAAATCATCAATAGCTACGATATGGCCATAATTTTTCTAGTCATACTATTTGAACTCTAAGATTCCTATACTTATGCCTATTCTTTGGGATTCGTTCGTTGTGGTCATTAGAGCTAAAGATTTCATTGAAATTATTTTACCATTAAAAAGTTGTTCAATAAAAATATTTAAATCCCTTGGTTTGAGCAAACCCTTTCAAAAATCACCAAGATAGACTTATAAAAATTCACTTAAACTTTGGGGGATGTTGTTCTTCAAAATCTGTTTTTTCTTGATAGGTTTTTGCCAAACTTAGAATCGTTGCTTCTCCATATAATTTCCCAATCAAAATAATACCTGTTGGTCGCCCATTTTTATCAAAACCATTGGGCAAAGCCACAACCGGATGCCCTGTCAAATTGGTAATGAGCGTTTGTCTAAAATCCCCCGAAGTGCTGATAACTACATCATATTTTTTCATAATATCGTGCATCTGTTCGATTAAAACTTGTCTATGCCGATTGGCTTGTAAATACTCAACCGCAGGAATAAATCGAGATTGACGCAAGGAATTAGCCCTAGAACTTCTGTCTTGTTCTTCCATTAAATCCACTTGTTTTGTCCGAACCAATTCATCAAAAAATGCCCCCGATTCTGCACGCAGGATAATATCAAACGCTTCAAAAGGGAATTTTTTTGGCAATTCCACGGTATCTAATTGAATTCCCAACGTTTTAAAAAGTTCTAATGAAGCTCGGTTATTTTTCCCGATTTGGCTTGAATCTCTTTGAAAATCTCTTTTTAAATACGCTACTTTTAAGGTAGAAAAATCAAGCGGGAATTGGTAATTAAAGGCTGAGTTTACAGCCGTTTTATCTTTTGGGTCAGACCCATGAAGGGCGTTAAAAACCAAAGCACAATCTTCCGCCGTTCTGCACATCGGGCCTACTTTATCCATTGACCAAGCTAAACTCATAAATCCATATCTGCTTACGCTGCCATAAGTTGGCCTCAATCCTGTAATTCCACAACGATTGGAAGGCGCAACAATAGAACCCAACGTTTCTGTTCCTATTGAAAAAGCGACCAATCCGGCAGCAGTTGCTGACCCCGGACCCGCTGATGAACCGGATGCGCCCTGCGATGTATCCCAAGGATTTTTTGTTTTTCCTCCAAACCAAACATCGCCTCTTGCCAATGCGCCACTTGTCAATTTAGCAATTAAAACCGCTCCGGCAGCTTCCAGTTTTTCAATAACAGTTGCAGTATAATCCAATATTTGGTTTTTATAAGGAACAGTTCCCCAAGTGGTTTTGTAACCTTTTAAGGCTGCCAAATCTTTAATACCGTAAGGAATCCCATGTAAAGGACCTCGATAAATTCCTTCAGCGATTTCTTTATCTGCTTTTCGCGCTTGTTGAAGGGATAATTCTTCAGTTATCGTCACAACAGAAAGTAAAATGTTGTCATATTTTTTGATGCGATTTAGAAATAGTTTAGTCAACTCCTCAGAACTGATTTTTTTATTTTTGATTAAATAAGCCAATTGACTGACCGGATAAAATGCTAAATCTTCTTTGTTTTCAGGCATTGTAACCGCTTCCGGCAGATTCCATTGAATTGATTTTTGTTCTTTAGGAATAATAAAACCGCTGGGATGTGGGTCAAATAACAAGGCAGGAAAAACATTGTGTTCCAACGAAAAATTCCTCATGGAATCATATCCCGCCTTATTTTCGCCTAAATAACGATACAGGGTATCTATTGCACTTTTTGAGAAATCCAGTCCGATTAATTTTTGCGCTTTTTTGACATCTTTTTTAGAAAAATCAAGGTGCTTACCAGTTTGACAAGAAAAGAAGAAAATTAGTAAAATGATGGATAACTTAAATGACCTTATTTGTGGCTTATTTTTCACGCTAATGTAGAGGTTTTTAATAGAAATTTAAGAAGCATTGGGTTTATTTGAACAACGATATTTAATATATGTAATTGATAATTACAAAAAAAATTAAGATTAAAATAAAACATCATATTTATATATAAATTCTTTCTATACTATTTGTCTTCGACTCTTGGAGAGTTAGAGACTAGTCCGTTCCATCGTTTTGCTAGTAAGCGATGGTTGGGCTAAATAAAACAATTATTTTCTAAACACAAAACAATTTTCCCAATAAGTCCAATTCTCGATTATTCCTTAATAGCTGTTAGAATAAAACGCAAGCGTTCAGGGCTTAAAAATCATTCGGATAAACTTTTAAAATTATCTTAATTTAATCGCTTCAGAACTGGCATTTTGTTTGTATTAACTTTTTACAAACATAAACAGAATTTGATGTTAAAAAAGGGGAACAACCCCCGAATGCTCATCAAAAAATGCATTAAGTGACGACCACTTAGATTGGTTAGATTGTCTTCACCAATCAATGTTGGTGGGTAGCTATGCCAACGATTCCATTCGCAATTATTTATAGTAGGGGTGGCTTTTATTCCAGTTTCATCACGATAAAGATGCCGAGGAATTTACTGAGTTTGACACCAAGATTTGCCGAAAATGTAAAGAAAACCATTTTGTTTGGTAGCCACGCATTATAGAAGTTTACCAATGTTGTTAAGAGAAGAGCCTTCCGCTACCAAAAAGTCGAAGTGTCGAATCACCCAAATGTAGATTGGGGGAAGAGTGATGCGGTATTCCGACTTTCTTCTAGATGGCTAAATGAAAGCGGGAGGATTTTTTAAATTCATTAATTCAAATTAAGTCCTAGCATAAGTCCATACCAAGGTCTGTTTTCATAAATCCAAGAACTTTTATTGTTGTCCAACAGATTATCAAAACCAATACTCAAACCAATTGTTAGCTTGTTCACAGCAACAATTCCTGCTATTCCTTTTTGCAAAATCAGACCATCATATTCGCTCGAAATTCTAGTATTGGTTGTTGAGGGTGTCATGGCTGTATTGCCAAATCCAACAAAAAAGCCACCACTAAACCCAAAGTGATTTATTTGTCGCTGATAGTCATTCAATAGATTCTTTTTATAATGTATTTGATAAATGTCCGTTCTATGCCCCACATAAATATTTCCATTAAAGTTAGCATTTAGTTGAGTTGGCAAAGCATTTTCTATTTTCGGCCTTATTTTAAACAATGCTGTTAAAATATCAATGTCCAGCGATGATTTTATAAAACGCTTTTTTTCAGGAATATAGGCTTCCATTTTTTGAGGAAGCGTTATAGAATTTTTTGTAAAAAGATTATAAATTATAATACTATCTGAATTATTTTCTACATAACAATTATACTTATTTCCATGAATTTTTAATTTATATTTCCCATCTGCTAATTCGTATTTTGCTTTATTTTGCAAGGTTGCACAACTACTAAAAACTAAAATTGAAAGTAGCATAACGATGTAATTTTTTGCCATTTCTTAAATTATTTTTTTTCGTTTAAACCAGAAGAAAATGATGATAGCAATAATTAACATAACACCCAAAGTTAAAAAATAACCCAAATTCCATTTTAGTTCAGGCATATTTTCAAAGTTCATACCATAAATTCCTGCTACAAAAGTAAGTGGTAAAAAAAATGCTGAAAAAATCGTTAGCAATTTCATCACATCATTACTTTTCTGAGCATTAACAGATAAGTAGGTATTTAACAAATTGTTCGAGTTTTCTAAAATTTCATCATAACTCAAAATAAGACTTAGTAATTTATCCTTAATGTCTTGTAATGCGGTTTTAGATTGTTCATTTACTTCAATTTGGTTGATTACATTTTGAGTGATTTGTAATAATTTTTTAGTAATTCGAGTCTGTGTTTTTTGATAATAGAGGTCTTCCAATGAAATTTTTGTATAATCTTTTAAGAAAACTATTTTTTCTATTTCATCATTTTGGTCGCTTAAAAATTTAACAGGTCGATTGTATGTTTCTACCATTTTGTGAATGAAAAACAATAACAAATCTTCTGATTTTGAAAATTTTGAAGACACTTTATCTAAAAATTCAAATTTGGTTCTGTGAATAGTAATTATCTTTTTATCGCTATAAAAAAAAGCGATTTTATTGGAAAGGTCCGTAACATTTGTAGTTCTTTCGTCAAAATTGGCGGTAAATGCTCTTAAGATCAAGAAGTTATAATTTTCTTGATTTTCAAATTTTGGCAAATGTCCTGTTTCCAAGCTGTCTTTTATTTGGAAATAGTCCAAGTTATATTCCTTTGCTATACCGTCAAGATTTATTTTTTCAGGGTTCCAAATATCTATCCAAATAAAATTATCAAATTGTATTTTTTTGTCTTTTGTCTGCATCGGTTTTTGTTAATTGTCTTTTTATTCAAAGTTAGAAAAATTATGTTGTGTTGTTGTTATTCAGTTTTTCCTTTGAATGTTGCAAAAATAGCCATTGCGTGTCCATGCCCTAATTCAAATTCATCTTTGAGCCAATTCGTAATTTCTGTAGCCTTTATTTTAGAATTAAGTTGTCCGTCAATTATATATCCCTTTTTTTCTGCCAATTTTTTAAAGTCGGTTGGTCCCAATCCTGTTTTGGCTTTAATAGTATCAATGTAAGCTTGAAACGACATATTTTTATTAGGGTTTATCTAGTGATAATAAATGTATGATACGACTAAAATTCCAAATACAACCAAAGGAAAAATATTTGGCCATTTATTCCGTCAATTGCTCCATGACTAATAGTAGCAAAAATAAAGTTAAAAGCAAGTCCAGCATAGGCCCATTCTTTTACTCGTTTCGGAACTTGCGGAATAACTATTGCTAAAACTCCCAAAAATTTAAAAACTACTAATGCACTTCCAAAATACGCTGGATAACCCAAATGACTAATTCCTTCTTTTGCTAATTCAGTTTGTCTGGCATTACTCCTTCAAATATGGGGATGATTATGGTCACTTTGCAAAAAAATAAAATTTTTTCTTTCTTCATTTTCTAGGTTTGTTTATTTATTAATTGTTGAGTTTCGACACAATTCCAGCTAACTGTCTAGTATTTTTGCAGTTGGAGAATTAGACAAAGTGCCATCATAACTGAATTTAAATTTATAAATTAAACCATATTTAACCAACATAATCTCTGGGGAATTACTTCATCCGAAATCAAAGCTTGGAAATGCTATACCAATGATTGCTTCAACGGGCAGCACCAATTGAATAGAATCTGATGTTAGCTCCTAGGCTTTTTGTGATAATAGGTTGGATATGTAGTTTACGATATATCTAATTCCATAAACAATAAATACTGTCTAAACTCTTCTGGAATTTCGACCTCTGGATAAACAGGAATGTCTTTAAATCCAAAACTTCTATAAAGAGCATGAGCAGCTTCCATGAATTTTG
>JANNWE010000425.1:0-11786 GCA_031414675.1 Cytophagaceae bacterium | reverse complement strand
GTAAGTGACATGGAAGAATACAAACATTTTATATTAAACAAATTGGCGGCTGTTTCAAATATTGGGAGTGCTCAATCTCATTTTGTAATTACAGAGGCCAAAAGCTCTTCTATTATTGGAGAATAAATCTATTCTGAGTTTATAAAATTTATAAACTGTTTTTAAAAAAACAAGAATAATATAGTTAATTAAAGTAAATATTGCTTATCTAAAGTCTAATACCGAAAAGAACTAAAGAAATATTATGTATAAATTTAAAAAAACATTTTTTAAAAATTACAAAATATTCATGGTTTGTTCTTTAATTTTCTCTAATTCGTCTTTCATTTCAACAACCAATTTTTGCATTATTGAATCATTTGCTTTTGAACCAATGGTATTTATTTCTCTTCCAATTTCTTGAGCTATAAAATTAAGCTTTTTCCCATTTGAAGCCATATGTAGTTCTTTTCTAAAATACTCCAGGTGATTTTTAAGTCTAACTTTTTCTTCTGAAATATCAAATTTCTCAACATAATAAATCAATTCTTGTTCGAATCTATTCTGATCAAAATTCTCATTGCTTAAGTAATCACTTATCGACTTTTCCAGTCTTTCTCTTATTACAGGTAGCCTTTTGGGGTCTTGTTCTATTATCAAATTCAATAGTCTTTCAATAATATCAATATACTCTTCAAATTTTAATTTGGTAATTTCGCCTTCTTGCTTTCTGAATGCTTTACAAGAATCAATAGCTTGCATTATAACTTTCAAAACCAATTTCCACTCATCATCTGCCTCTTCTGAACTAACCGCGTTGGTATTATATGCATTCGGCATCATAGTGGCCATTCTTAAAACGTCGGTGGGCGAAGCCTCAAAATCCAACTCTTTGGCAGTAAGCATCAAATCTTTGAAATAGGCTTTCACTAAAGCCCTATTTACGGTTGTACCTGCTACTGCAATATCATTCGGGGTAGTATTTAACAAAAACTCAATCTTTCCTCTTTCCAATTCTTTTTGTAAAAGATTTCTTATTTCTATTTCTTTATTAGAAAATCCACGGGGAATTCTACAATACACATCTGAAAACTTTGAATTAAGTGTTTTAACTTCTACTGAAACGGTCATTTTTTCTGTTTCCACAGTAACAGAACCAAAACCAGTCATTGATTGCAACATAGTGTAAGAATTTCATTTTTTGTAAAACTAAGGAATTATTCCATCAAAAGGGCTATAATAAGGCAAAAAAGTGTAATTTTGCATGATTTTTCAAAAACATTAAGTGTAAAAATGGATATTCTAATTAGCATAAGTTCAAAAATAAAAGAGGCAATTAAAACCCTTTGGGACTTTGATGAAGAAGTGGTTTTACAAGCCACTAGAAAAGAATTTGAAGGAGATTATACTTTTGTGTTTTTTGGTTTAGTAAAATCACTTAGAAAAAGCCCACAAGAAATAGGAAAGTCAATCGGAGATTTTTTGCTAGATGCTAATTCAGAATTTTCAAGTTATAATGTAGTCCAAGGTTTTTTAAATTTAAAACTTCATGACTTTGTTTGGACAAGCATTTTAAATCACCGATTAAGTCAAGAAATAGGGGCAAGTATTATAAAAAAAAATGAGCGAGTTATGGTGGAATATTCTTCCCCTAACACGAACAAACCCTTGCATTTGGGGCATTTGAGAAATAATTTTTTAGGATTTTCTATAGCCAAAATCCTTAAGTCTGCTGGTTATGACATAATAAAAGCATGTTTAATTAACGACAGAGGGATACATATTTGTAAATCAATGGTGGCTTACCAACTATTCGGAAATAATGAAACACCTGAATCTAGAAAGTTAAAAGGAGATCACTTAGTTGGATACTATTATGTAACGTTTGACAAAGTGTATAAAAGTCAAATTGCTGATTTGATTGAAAAAGGACAAACGGAAGAAATTGCAAAGAAAAATGCTCCCATCTTCATAGAAGCACAAAATATGCTTTTAAAATGGGAACAAAATGACCCTGAAACTATGAGTCTCTGGGAAAAAATGAATGGGTGGGTATACGAAGGATTCGAAAAAACTTATAATCAAATTGGAGTAGATTTTGATATAAAATACTACGAATCAGAAACTTATTTGCTTGGCAAAGACCTTGTTGAAGAAGGACTCCTAAATGGAACATTTTATAAAAAAGATGATAATAGTGTTTGGATAGATCTTACTGCTGAAGGCTTAGATAATAAACTAGTTTTAAGGGGAGATGGTACTTCAGTGTATATTACACAAGATTTAGGAACCACCGATTTAAAATATAAAGATTTCCAAGCAAAAAAATCAATTTGGGTAGTTGGCAATGAGCAAGACTATCATTTTAAAGTGCTCTTTGCTATTATGAAAAAACTAGGACGAAATTATTCAGATGGATGTTATCATTTATCCTACGGGATGGTAGATTTACCTTCTGGAAAAATGAAATCTAGAGAAGGAACTGTAGTTGACGCCGATGATTTGGTTTCTGAAATGATACAAACGGCAGAAGATATCACTAAAGAAAGAGGCAAAACCGAAGATTTTAGTAAAGAAGAAGGAGAAAAATTATTCAAAATGCTTGCTTTAGGTGCATTAAAATACTTTTTATTAAAAGTAGAACCTAAAAAACGTATGCTTTTTAATCCGGAGGAATCTATTGATTTTCAAGGAAATACTGGCCCTTTTATCCAATACACGCATGCAAGAATAAAATCAATTTTAAGAAAAGGAGCATTTGAACTAAATAAAACTCATAAAATAGAAACAAGTACTCCTCTTAATAAAGAAGAGATAGAGCTTGTTTTCTTAATGAATGAGTATGAAGCAATAATTACAAAAGCCGCCTCTGAATATTCTCCCGCCTTAATTGCAAATTATACTTTTGAACTGGCCAAAACTTTTAACGTATTTTACACGAATCATTCGGTAATGAATGAGGAAAACTTGGCTATCAAAGAAATGAGATTGGCTTTAATTGAAAAAGTTGCCAATACCATCAAGCATGCTATGGGCCTAATGGGAATCGAAGTGCCTGAAAGGATGTGATTTTCAAAACATATCCTTTTATTTATTCCACAATACTTAAAACCGGTAATACAGATAAGTCTACAACCTGCTCGGCGATACTTCCTAAAACAAAGCGATCTAAGCCATGTCGGCCATTTGTATATAGTACTATTAAATCTACGTTCAGTTTTTCAGCATATTCCAAAATGCCTTTTTGAACAGAATTTGCTTTATAAATTTCAAAAGCAAAATTATTAATTTTGTATTTTTTTTGAACTTTTAGTGCACTTTCTCTAATCTCTCTATGATCATTCGTAAAATCTCCAGCATCAATAAATACAAAGTGATTATTGGTATTCTCAAAATCAAAAATACTCTTTGCTTTTTGAATGAAATCGGTTTTCACAAAATCTGTCACAAACAAAACCTTTGTCAAAGTTTCAAATACTGAATTTTGTTTAAGTACTAAAACCGGGCAATGAGCATTTCTCACCACATTCTGTGTGTTAGTGCCTTTAAAATAATCTTTCCAACCCGAAGCACCTTCAGAACCCATCACTATTAAATCAGCCCTTTGTGAAGTTAAAATTGGAATTAATCCTTGTCCCTCTTCCTCTTTTATCAATCCTTTTATATCAACATCTGGATACCACTCTTGCCAACGTTTTATCTCCCTGTTTGCATCTATTTTTAAAATATCATGATATTCTTTTTCGGAATAAACAGCGGACTCTACCAACCTAAATTTTAATTTAGGGAAATGAAGCATTGTTAACAATTTTATTTTTGCATTTTTTTCTCTTGCAATTTTTACAGCAACATTCATGGCTTTCTCAGCCACTTCATTAAAATCAGTCGGTACTAAAATGATTTTCATTTTTATTTAATAATTAAGAGCAAAGGTACCTTTGTATGCAACCAAAAATACTGAGGAATACTAACTAAAATAATGACTTTTAGCACAAAAATCGGTTGAAAAATGTTGTATCAATAATTTTATTTCGCTCTAATAGCAATAACAGGATCCATCTTGGCTGCTTGTGATGCAGGTACTATTCCAGATATGATACCAATTAAACTTGAAATGGTAAGACCAAAAATAATATTAGAGGAAGTTAACACTATATCTAATGAACCTAAATTAATAAAACTAGCCAAATAAACAATTAACAAGCCAAAAAGTCCACCAAGAATACATAAAAACATGGCTTCAAACAAAAACTGAAACAAAATAAAATAGTTTTTTGCTCCTAAAGATTTTTGAATTCCAATAATATTCGTCCTTTCTTTTACCGAGACAAACATGATGTTGGCAATTCCAAATCCTCCAATTAGCAAAGCAAACAACCCGATAATAAATCCACCTACCCTTAAAGAGCCAAATATTGTTGTTAAAAAGCTTGCAGCTGCATCTGGCCTATTTAAAGCAAAATCATCTTCCTCCAAAGGCTTT
The DNA here is from genome assembly GCA_031414675.1 of Cytophagaceae bacterium. Lineage (GTDB taxonomy): Bacteria > Bacteroidota > Bacteroidia > Cytophagales > Spirosomataceae > Leadbetterella. The sequence continues at coordinate 7,324 of JANNWE010000425.1, read as the reverse complement.
AAACCCCTTATAGTTCTCATCTTACCTTTAATTTCATTTTCTAATTTTTCCATTTTTAAATCATTCTCAAAAGCTTGTACAGAAATCATTCCGAATAAATTTCCAGAACTAAACATTCTTTTGTGCTTTATGAATGGTAAAAACATTTTTTGGTCAGGATTTCCACCTATATCTATTAATTGTTTTCCTTTTTTTTCTTGAACTCCGATAACAGTAAAATTTATTCCTTTGATTTTTAGCTGTTTCCCTATTGGATCTTCTTCTCCAAATAAAGCATCCGACAATTCTCCTCCAATCACAGTTACATTTCTACCGCCATCAATTTCTGTTGGTGTAAAATAACGACCTTTTATTATTGGAACATCAGTAATTACATTAAAATCATAGGTAATTCCTTGACAAAGGGCATTAAAACTATTGTTTTTATATTTTGCTTGGATGATAGTAAAATCCATAATTGTCACAGCACTTGCATGTTCAAGATTGTCTTTCAAAAATTTAAATTCTGAATATTTTGGCCTAGGGCGTCTAAAATATCTCCACCAAGGAAATTCTCCCTCACCAAACTGCCAAGGAAATTTATCAACATAAATAGTTCTATCTCCAACGCTATTTAAGCTGTTTTTTATGTTTGCTTCTAAAGAATCTACCAAGGTGTAAACTCCTATAATAGAGAAAATGCCCACTGAAACGCCCAATAAAGACAAAACTGTACGAAGTAAATTAGATTTTAAGGCCTGCCAAGCAAATCGAAGACTTTCAAAGGTAAGTTTAAAAAAAAGCATTTTTCTTTTAAATAATTAAATGTAAAATTCGAGGTAAAAATTGCAAAAAAAGAAGTAGAAACAATAACTAATTTTACAAATGCTACTTTTTTATTAACTTAACGGCAAATATCAATGACTGAAGGAAACCTTAAACTTTTAATTATTCAATAAATGACCAAATATTACAGCATTCTACTTTTATCTATCCTTTTTTCTTGCAAAAATAACCCAAAACAAAACCCTACAGAAAAAGGTAAAGAGCTTTTCTCGCTTTTTGAAGAAGACCCAAATACAAAACCATTTTTTTCAGATAAGAAAGGAGTATTCGCAAAAAATGGCATGGTAGCTTCTGCCCATGAAGAGGCGTCTAAAGCTGGAATAGAAATAATGAAAATGGGTGGAAATGCAGTGGATGCTGCTATAGCCACCCATTTTGCTTTATCAGTTGTATTCCCTTTTGCAGGCAATCTAGGTGGTGGCGGTTTTGCGGTAATAAGAGATAAAAATGGAAAAGTTTACACCCTAGATTTTAGAGAAAAAGCACCTTTAAAAGCCCATAAAGATATGTATTTAGACAAAGAAGGCAATGTAATTAATGGTTTAAGCCTAAAAGGACATTTGGCTAGTGGCGTGCCTGGCTCTGTGGATGGAATGGTGGAAATGCATAAAAAACTAGGAAAACTTGCTTGGGAAAAACTATTAGAGCCCGCAATTCATTTGGCTGAGGAAGGAGTGCTGCTAAGTGAAAAAGAAGCTTTCGGAATTGGAAACAATAGCTCGGTTTTTAAGGAAGTAAATGGAAATGACACACCTTATTTCATTAATCCAAGTGGTGAAAAATGGAAAAAAGGAGATAGATTAATTCAAGCTGATTTAGGAAAAACGCTCCGAATAATTCAAAAAAATAAAAGAGAAGGTTTTTATGAAGGAGTAGTTGCCAATTTGTTAGTTAAAGAAATGGAAAAAGGTGGTGGAATAATTTCAAAAGAAGATTTACAAAAATATCATTCTGTTTGGAGAAAACCTTTAATCGCAGATTACAAAAACTATAAGATCATTACCATGCCACCCTCTTCAAGTGGTGGAGTGGCACTTTTACAACTACTTCGTTTTGTAGAACCATTTCCTCTGAAAAAATGGGGCTGGAATAGTGCAAATACTTCACAGGTTATGATAGAAGCCGAAAGAAGAGTATATGCAGATAGATCAAAATGGATGGGTGACACTGACTTTACTAAAGTACCAATGGATGAATTAATAAGTAGAGAATATTTAAAAAAACGTTGGTCAGATTTTGATGAAAATAAAGCTAGCAACAGTAAAGATATTGCTGGTGGTGATATTGCAGGATATGAGTCTGATGAAACTACCCATTACTCCGTTGTGGATAAAGAGGGAAATGCAGTTTCTATCACGACTACTTTAAACGGGGCATTTGGAAGTAAAGTGGTCGTAAAAGGAGGTGGTTTTTTGATGAATAACGAAATGGACGATTTCAGCATAAAAGCTGGAGTACCAAATATGTTTGGATTAACAGGATCTAAAGCCAACGAAATAGTACCACAAAAAAGAATGTTAAGCTCAATGACCCCCACTATTATTGAAAAAGATGGAAAATTTTTAATGGCTGTGGGCACCCCCGGTGGAAGTACAATTATTACTTCAGTTTACCAAACCATTCTAAATGTAATTGAACATGGAATGACCATGCAACAAGCAGTAAATGCTTTAAAGTTTCATCATCAATGGTTGCCAGACAGGACTGTTTACGAAACCGAAGCCTTTACTGATAAAACTATAGAAACTCTTAAAAACAAAGGTTACATTATTGACGCCCAAAAAGGTACATTAGGTAGAATGGATTGTATTCTTAGAAAATCAGATGGCAGTTTAGAAGGGGCATCCGACCCGAGAGGAGATAATACAAGTATTGGATATTAACATTCTAAGATTTTGGATAATTTCCAAACATAAGCTAAAAACCAGCCTTCAAATCAAAAAAAAGCCCGAATAAATTCGGGCTTATAAACTATTTTGTTTCTTCTAAATTTGGTTCAGTTTCAACTTGTTCTTCTACGATTTCAACTTCGTCTTTTTTATCTAAAAACTCTTGATATACAGTAGGCTTTTCAAAAGGTCTTTCGCCAATTAATTCAACCAAATCATGTTGATAAATAATTTCTCTTTTTAACAATTCGGATGCTAATAAATCTAATTTATCTCTTTTATCTGTTAACAAATCAATAGTTCTGGAATAAGCCAAATCAATAAGTTTTTTAACTTCTTCGTCAATAATTTGGGCTGTTTGTTCGGAATAAGGCTTTGTGAAAGAATAGTCCCCTTGGCCTTTAGAGTCATAAAAGGATACATTCCCCAATTTCTCATTCATTCCATAAATGGTAACCATACTATAGGCCATTTTAGTAATTTTTTCAAGATCACTTAAGGCTCCAGTTGAAATTTTTTCAAAAACAACTTGTTCTGCTGCCCTGCCACCTAAAGCCATACACATCTCATCAAACAACTGTTCGGTTCTATACAAATATTGTTCTTTTGGTAAATATTGAGCATATCCTAGAGCAGCGATTCCCCTTGGAACTATGCTAACTTTAACTAGCGGGTTGGCATGTTCTAAAAACCATCCGGTTATAGCATGACCGGCTTCGTGAAAAGCAACTATCTCTTTTTCTTCCGGAGAAATTAATTTATTTCTTTTTTCCAAACCTCCAATTTCTCTATCAATTGCATCTTGAAAGTCTTTCATTTCAACTTCTTTTTTGCCTCTTCTAGCAGCTAATAGGGCTGCCTCATTACAAACATTTGCAATTTCTGCTCCTGCAAAACCTGGGGTTTGTGCGGATAACTTCTTTGGATCAACGGCGGCAGCAAACTTTATAGGCTTTAAATGAACTTTAAAAATTGCCTCACGGCCATTCATATCAGGCACATCTACACTTATTTGTCTATCAAACCTACCTGGTCTTAATAACGCTGAGTCAAGTACATCTGGGCGATTGGTTGCTGCCAAAATAATTATTCCAGAATCTGAACCAAACCCATCCATTTCGACTAGAAGAGAATTTAATGTATTTTCTCTTTCGTCATTACCACCTGGCATTGAACCTTTTCCTCTTGATCTACCTACTGCATCTATCTCATCAATAAATATAATACAAGGTGCTTTTTCTTTTGCTTGTTTAAATAAATCTCTTACTCTTGCGGCTCCTACTCCAACAAACATTTCCACGAAATCAGAACCTGATAAAGAGAAAAAAGGAACACTTGCTTCACCTGCTACTGCTTTTGCCATTAATGTTTTACCTGTACCAGGAGGGCCAACTAATAATGCACCCTTTGGAATTTTAGCTCCTAACTCGGTATATTTTCCTGGGGTTTTTAAAAACTCAACTATTTCAGTTAACTCTTCTTTTGCTTCATCTAAACCAGCTACATCTTGAAAAGTAATTTTTACTTTATTATCGGCATCAAACAAAGCTGCTTTTGATTTACCTATATTAAACAAGGCTCCTCCAGGACCTCCTCCTCCAGACATTCTTGTCATTAAAAAGTACATTAACCCAAAGAAAAATAATAAAGGAAGCCATGTCCATATCATATTAAAATAATCGTTCCTTGTAACAGGTTCAGGATAAAGCCTTGACTTGATGTCTTCTGAAATAGGAGAATTTTTTAAAAAAGTTTTAAACTCGTCCATAAACGCATTTTCAGAAACGATAGAAACTTTTAAATGTGGCCCATTTTGAGTAAACCTATTTTTACCTAATAAGGTCTTATATTCAGATTTTTGAAGTGCAGACGTTGTAAGACTTACTTCCACTGAACTAATACCTTGAACTACAAATACTTTTTCAATATCATTCGACAAAACCATTTTTTCTAATGCCTTGTATTGTATTGAACTTAAATTATTTGAGCTATTAAAAAATATCAAACCCATTATTGCCATAATTAGTGCGGCTACAACCCACCCTTGAATTCCTCCAGGATTGGTGCTTAGCTTTTTCTTTGGCTTGTTTGGAACGCTGTTGTTACTTTCAGACATCAATTTTTTTTTTAAATTTAACTATTAACTCAATGCAACCTTAGAAGGTTCAAGTGTATCCCCGTAATAAGTAAAATCACAATCACCCCACAGTGATTCAATATCATAAAACTCTCTACGATCTTTTCTAAAAATATGTACCACAACGTCTACATAATCTAATAAAATCCATTCCCTGTTTTGAATACCTTCTTTGTGCCATGGGTTTTCGTTTGCACCCTTAGAAACTTCAAAATCAACTGAATTGGATATTGCATCTATTTGGGTATCAGAACTACCAGAGCAAATAAGAAAGAAATCAGTAATCGCATTTGGAATTTTCCTAAGATCCATCCTCACAATATCATATCCTTTTTTTTCTTGCATTCCGTGGATTATTAGTTCACAAAGCTTCTCGCTTGAAAATTGTTTATTTTTCTTCATTAAAAATATCTAAATGTTTAAATTTGCGAGAGGTTGAGAAAACAAACGAACATCCAACATCACAAATTTATTATAAAACGCTAAATTAAAATATTTTGGTCAAAATTCAGCCCAAAACTTTATTTGTCGGCAAAAAACTCATTTATCTGCCATCTTGTCATTCTACCAACGACATAGCTTCCGAAATAATTCAAAAAGGAAAAATAATTAATGGTACTGTCATTGTTACTGAACATCAAACTAGCGGAAAAGGTCAAAGAGGAAACCAATGGGAAAGTGAACCAAACGATAACCTATTAATGAGTATAATCATTGATTCTTCCTTCTTAGATTTAAAAAACCAATTTTATTTGAGCATAATATCTGCCCTAGCTATTCATTCCACTTTGAAAAAATTAAAAGTAGAAAACATTAAAATTAAATGGCCAAATGACATCTATATTAATGAGAAGAAAATTAGTGGAATTTTAATAGAATCAATTTTAAATGGAAATAAATTAAGTTTTTCAACAATAGGAATAGGTATTAATGTAAATCAAAAAGTATTTTCTAGTAAAAGAGCGACTTCCATTCTAAATGAAAATTTAGATAGTAAACTTACTCCATCTATTATGCTAGAAAATTTATGTGAGAATTTTGAGAAATATTACTTGGAACTAAAAAATAAAAACTTACAAAAGATAAACTCCGAGTATTTAAATACCTTGCTTTGGATAAACGAAGAGCAAAATTTTAGGGACAAAGAAGGAATCTTTTTGGGAAAAATACGTGGAATTCTGCCTAATGGTCAATTAATAATTTGGGTTTCAAACGAAGAAAAGTATTACGATATCAAGGAAATTGAATACCTTTTTAATGATTGAGCAAATAATATTGGGTATTTTGGTGGTAAATTCTATTTTTGCAAATTACAACGAGCCTTTTAATAACCTATGAAAAACAAAGAGAAAGAAAGACTTTCGGAACGAGCTGATAATAAAGGATGGAAAAAATGGGGGCCTTATCTTTCTGAACGCCAGTGGGGAACTGTTAGAGAAGATTATAGTGTTTACGGCGATGCTTGGAATTATTTAACCCATGACATGGCTCGTTCTAGAGCTTACAGATGGGGAGAAGATGGAATTGGAGGAATTTCAGACAATAAACAGCACATCTGTTTTGCACTATCATTTTGGAATCACCACGATAAAATTCTAAAAGAACGTCTTTTTGGTCTAACAAACAATGAAGGAAATCACGGAGAAGATGTGAAAGAACTGTATTACTATTTAGATAGCTCTCCTTCTCATTCTTACATGAAAATGCTTTATAAATATCCCATTTCGGCTTTTCCTTATGAAGAAATTAAAAAAACCAACCAACATTTAAGTAGAAAAGAGGATGAGTTTGAAATAATTGATACTGGAGCGTTTAAAGAGAACAACTATTTTGATATTTTCATTGAATATGCTAAAGTGGATGTTAATGATATTTGCATAAAAATAACTGCCCACAATAGATCTAAGAAAAGTGCCCCTCTCACCATCTTACCTACACTTTGGTATAGAAATACTTGGGACTGGGGATATGAAGAATTTGAAAAAAAGCCTTTTCTGTCAGGGATTTCGAATAATCAAGTGGAAATTTCACACAAACTATTTGATAGAATGAAACTGTATTGTAAAGATGCACATGAACTAATTTTTTGTGAAAATGAAACAAATAATGCAAGAGTTTTTGGCAAAGAGAATAAAGGGCATTATTTTAAAGATGGTATTAACGATTATATTGTAAATGGGAATGCTAAAGCTGTAAATCCAAACCATATTGGAACAAAAATGGCAGCAAAATATGCAAAAAAGATTGCACCTGGAGAATCGGCCACAATATGTTTGAGATTTAGCCAAAAAACCAACATCAAGCAGCCATTCGAAGATTTTGATGAAATATTTGAAAAAAGAATTTCCGATACCGAGGAATTTTATGCTAAAATTCAAAAGGATATTGTAAATCAGGAAGAAAAGAATATTCAAAGACAGGCTTTTGCAGGGATGATGTGGAGCAAGCAGTTCTATTATTATAATATTGATCA
>JANNWE010000424.1:0-4602 GCA_031414675.1 Cytophagaceae bacterium | reverse complement strand
AATTTAATATAGCCATTTCCATTAGAAACTACTTTTGACATAAGAGCTGTAAATTCCGTAGAGATATCATGATCATCGAATGTCATTAAAAGTTTAAAATCCATAACATCCTCATAAAATTTCACCCACCGATCCATATCTCCCAAAGCTACATTTCCGACACAATGGTCCACATATTGTAAACCCACTGTTCCATTAAAACTAGTAGATTTTTTAGAAACATAGCCAGGCATAAATAGTCCAATATAATTAATTCTTTCAACAAAAGTATGGATAGTATCTCCATATGTTTTTATGGAAGCCATTATCACAACACCGTTTTCATCGGAATACTGTGTCGGAGGCATAACGGGTTCAGCCCCTCTGCTAACTGTTTGAAAATAAGCATCATGTACATCTGCTACGGTTAAAGCCAATACTTTTACGCCATCTCCGTGTTTAGCAACATGGGTAGCAATATCTGAAATTGAATTTAAAGATGCTGTTAAAACGAGTCGAATTTTTCCTTGCTTCAAAACATAAGAAGAGCGATCTCTAAAACCCGTTTCAGGCCCTAGATAACCAATGATTTCAAACCCAAAAGTTTTTTCGTAAAAAAAAGCAGACTGTTTGGCGTTCCCTACATAAAATTCTATGTGGTCAGTTCCTAATATGGGTAAAAAATCAGTGACTTTCGTAAGAACATTTATAGAATCAATTTGTTCAAGCATCATAATATTGCAATTTTTTCTGCAAAAGTTTAAATTTTTATCTTTAAAATCAAATAGTATTTTCTACTTTTGTATTAGTAATACTTATAGAAAATGGAGCTTCGTCAACTAAAATATTTTGTAACAATAGCAAAAGAAAAACAGTTTGTAAAAGCTGCTAATTTTTTAAATCTTTCACAATCAGCACTAAGTCAGCAAATAAATTTGTTGGAAAAAGAGATTGGGGTCGAATTATTCGACAAGCAAAAAAGAAAAGTCAATAGAATTGTAGAGTTAACTAAAGAAGGGAAATTTTTTCTAAAAGATGCCCAAAACATAGTAGATTTAAGTGAATCGGCTTTAGAAAAAATTAAAAAGATAAAAAATCAAAAAAAGATTTTGCGTTTGGGAATCTACCGAATGATCCACAATCAAAGAGTTATTGATACTTTAAACTTTTTAGGCACAAAATTTCCAAATTATGAAATTAAGATTGTTGAGTTTGAGTCTCATATAGGAGTTCAAGAAAGCTTAAACCAAGATTTAGTAGATTTCGGCCTTACGGTAAAGCCTATTATATATGAAAAACTTGATAATATTCCTTTAAAGGAAAGCGAGCTGAAAATTTTACTATACAAAGGGCATCTTTTGGAAGCAGAAGAAACCTTAGCGTTAAAAAGCTTAAAAAATGAAAATTGGATTGAAATTAATCAGAATGTTCATCCTATTTATCAACAAATAGAGGATTATTGCAACAAAGCCGGCTTTAAAAGAGAATCTCAAATTGTACAAAAAATTTCCTCTTTAGAATTGCTTTGTCATTTTGTAAGCCAAAAAAAAGGAATTGCTTTTGTTCCATCATTTTTAGATACCTCCATGTTCCCTAATTTAATTATTAAACGTATAGCCACCAATCCTTTGAAATTTGAGCAATGCTTAATTTTTTCTAAAAAAAGAAATTTTATTTTTGAAAAAACAACAATTGGAGATAACATGATTTAATTTGTTTTTTGTTTGTAAGACAAATAAAATCAGATATATTTAAATTTTAGAAAAAGGTATTATTAAAACTTTTGTGAGTAACTAGTGTTTCTTCTTTGAAATTTACTCAAAAACATTAATTAAAAATCAAAAACATATTATTTGAAATTAAGAATTTTATTTTTGTAGTATTTTAAGTTTATGAAGAAACTCTTTTATTTATCATTTTTTATTTTTCAAGCCTCTTTTGCTCAAAATCAAGTTTTTACTTGTGGGACCGATGATGCAGAATTAAGTGCAGCCGCTCAACAAACCATGAAAGAACTCCCTGAGTTAATAAAACAAAGAAAGCTAAAAAAAGCCGCTATAGACGATTTCTATTTTTGTCGTATAGTGGTTGATATTGATTCAGACACATATAAAAAATACAATAACGATACAGTTTATATTAGAAATGAAGTAGCATTAATGGTGCAAAAAGCTTCTATGATTTATGAAAAAGAGATTCAAACAAAACTTGTTTTAACCCATATAAATATTTGGAAAGATCCGTCCACCGATCCTTATGCGGGCTTAACTGACATTTCAAAATTATTAGATAAAGTAAGGACCTCCTATTCAAACAATACAGGCTTATCCAAAATTCCTAGCGATATAGTTATGTATTTACCTACAAAATCTTTTACTGGTGCGGGAGGTGTCGCGAGCGGAAAATTCAATGTTTCTCCATGGAATGGCATTAGTACTATTGCTCATGAAATAGGGCATAACTTTGGTTCTCCTCATACACAAAGTTGTAATTGGCCGGGTGGAGCTATTGATTTTTGCTATGCTGTGGAAGGGTCTTGCTATTCAGATGCTCTCGAAAATATTAATGGTACTTTGATGAGTTATTGTGGACGCAGATTTAACACTTTTCATCCTCTTTGTATTGAATTAATGAATAAAACTGCCATAAGCAGATACCAAAAAATAGTAAAAATCACAGAACAAATTAAGTTAGAAGATATTTGGACAATTAAATCTGATGCTTTTTTCTTTTGGAATGGAATTAATTTAGCTGAAAATTATTTTTTAGAAATTGCTTTGGATTCTGACTTTAAAAATGTTGTTGCAAAAGATACCACACAACAAGCATTTGCTTCATTTCCATTTTTGAAAAAAGGGCAGAATTATTTTTGGAGAGTAAGGCCATCAAACCGGCTTGGAAATGGGTTATGGTCAAATACTTCAACTTTCATAACACCATCAAATTGGATAGAAACTCCTAAATTAATTAGCCCAATAAATAACAGCATTAATATTAACGGAACCAATCTAACTTTTAATTTTGAGGCTTTGCCTGGTGTCACAGAATATCAATTACAATATATTTCTTTTAGTTCTAATTCCACAAGTCATTCATTCGACTCTCCTTCCCCTACACGTAATCTCACTACAAATTCATTTACAATAAGCTTAAGTAGCGAGGCTGTTACTTGGCGAGTAAGGGCAAAACAAGGCAGCGAATTTGGGGTTTGGTCGGAACCGTTTACCTCTTGGTTAAGACCCAACATTTCAAGCCTTGACCTTGTTCAGCAAGCCATAAATGGCTATCCATTAGGGTTTTCTTTAAACTATGTGGGTAATACAGGCAATATTTTGGAAGTAAAAATGAAAATTTCTGAAAGTCCAGATTATGTCAAATTAGTGGCGTCAAAAGATTGGAAACTTTCAAAATATTCTTCTCAAACAAACTACCCCTTTACGCTTCAAAATTTAAAAGAAAACACTACTTATTATGTTAAGTTTGAAGAATTCAATAATGAATCCCAAAACATAATTGGTATACCCAATGGATTAGTTAGGTTTTCAGAAAAGACATTTAAAACGGGAACTGAAACTCTTTCTAAAAACTTGAATTATTTTAACAATTCCAATGTAGAAAATCTGAGTAGAAATATAAAGAAAGTGGTCTTTAATGAAGATTTCGCTTTTGTAAATACCAATGAGGGCATCGTAAGAATGAAGCTAGATGGCACAGAAAGCCGTTTGATAAATAGAGATAATTCAAAAGGTAACATTAGCAATACTCTCCTTGATATTAAAACCGACGCAAAAGGAGATCTTTGGATTTTGACCCAGGTTAGCAAGCGATTAGCCTTTAATGGTGTTTTTCCAAAAACCACCTATAGGCTTGCTAAGGTAAATCCTAATACTTTTGATATATTAGAATCTAACGATTTTTATGGAGGTAACAATGCGAGTTTTTCAACTTTTGATTCCCAATCAAAAATTCTCGCAAATAATAGTAACATATTGCATCAAATTGTAAAGGATTCTTCTAGGTCAGTGTTTGGCTTAAATTCGAATACAACCTTTAGTGCTATTCAGTGGGGAAACGACAATTTTTGGCTTTTAACCTTTAACAACTCCACACAAATCAATGAAATTTTAAACATAAAACATGGTTCGAGTTTATCTGTTAATTTTAACAGAAGCAACAGTATCTTGAATGCTACAATTTCTCAAATTTTTCTAGATTCTAAACAAACTCTTTGGGCTATCAATCAAGGCAGTAATCCTTTAGTAAAATATACAAGTGAAACGGGATGGGTATCTATTCCAAATTTTAATTTATCCGGAGTGGTTCGAATAATAGGGGAGTTTAACGGTACGTTGTATTTTTATGTGGTTAATGGAATAAATCGAGATGTTTTTTCTTACAATAATACTGTTTTAAGTAAAGTGGAAAACATCCCACACGTAAATTCGTCAGGTAATTTTGAAATAGATAAATCTGGGAGAATTTGGTTTTGGCAGTCAGATAAACTTTTACGCATTAATTCTTGCGGATATTTAGGAACTCCTAACGTGACATCTTCAAAAAAACAAATTATTGCGGGAGAAAAGATTGAATTAAGGGCCGAAGGATGTTCTAATGTTTTTTGGA
>JANNWE010000423.1:0-21291 GCA_031414675.1 Cytophagaceae bacterium | reverse complement strand
ACATCAATTACGAATGGAAGTTGGTGATGATGCTTTTTTTAAAACATTAACGTATTACTTAAATAAATTTGAAAATCAAAGTGTAGAGATACATGATTTGCGACTTGCTTTTGAAAAAGTAACAGGAAGAGATCTAAAATGGTTTTTTGACCAATGGTTCTTTTTGCCCGGTCATCCTCGTTTGCAAATATTGCAAAAATTAAATAAAAATAAACTAGAGCTAACTATTAATCAATTAATTGACTCTACAAATAGCCATATTTACAAAGCAAAACTGCCAATACTAATTTATAGTGGGAATAAAAAAACGAATGTAGAAATTGAACTTACAAAAGATTCCCAAATCTTCTCTTTCAATCTTGATGAAGACTTTAAAAGTGTTGTTATAAATCCCGAAGGCTATTTTTTAGGAGAAATAGATCATAAAAAATCTGAGGAAGAGCTTTTATTTCAATACTATAATTCTGAAGCAATAAATGCAAGAATTATTGCTTTGGAAACACTGACTATGAATGAAACTCAGGAAATATCTACTTCACCTCTACAAAATAAAAAAATAAGAGGTTTAGTATTGGATGCATTAAAAGATAAATTTTGGAGAATACGACAAATGGCAGTCCAAAAATTATTCAATTACGATGGAGATGATTTTTTAATCGTTGAAAAAGCACTTCAAAATAGCATTAAAAATGATCCAAAAAGTGCGGTCAGGGCAGATGCAATTTTAGCGGTTAAGAATTTTTTAAATCCACAAAATGATATTCTATTTCGGGCTGCTTTAAATGATAGCTCCTATTTATGCAATGCTGCAGGACTGGAAGCATTATTTACAAACAATGTGGAAGACAGCGAAGAATTGGCCAACAAATTTCAAAATATAAGCGATATTAATATTTTTGCCTCAATTGCAAACTATTTTGCATCTAAAGCAGACCCAAGCAAGTATGAATGGTTTATTAAAAGAATTAATAAAATGGAAGGATATGAAATATATCAGAATATTGGAATTTTTGGAGCTTATCTTTCAAAAACTGATTCTGAGACAAAAGAGAAATCCTTACCCATATTAAAAAAATTAGCTATAAACCAAGCTGAATGGTTTGTAAGAATAAGTGCTGCTCAGGTATTACAATTATTAAGTGAAGATTCAAAAAATGCAAAGAGTATATTAGATGAGGTGATTAAAGTCGAAAAAGATCCAAGATTGATAAACTATTATAAACAGTTTAAAAATTAAATGTGGAAAGATAAATTAAATTTCTTGTCAAAGCTTACATATAAAAGATGTAAAAATGCATTGTCATTGACTTTTGGATTTATATATTCACGATTTTTTAATACATCGTACAACAATTCACTGCCTGTAGCTATTGCGTTCGAACCTACTACTTCTTGTAATCTAAGATGCCCTGAATGCCCTAGCGGACTTCGTTCATTTACAAGACCCACAGGAATGCTTGATACTATGCTCTTTAAAAATACAATCACTGAGCTTAAAGATGCCCTAATTTACCTCACTTTTTATTTTCAAGGCGAACCCTATCTTCACAAAGATTTCTTAGCAATGGTGAGTTTTGCTTCAAAACTAAAAATTTATACGGCAACCTCCACAAACGCACATTATTTAAATTACGAAAACGCAATAGCAACCGTCCAATCTGGTTTAGACAGGCTTATTATTTCGATTGATGGCACTAGCCAAGAAACCTATGAGCAATATAGAATAGGAGGAAATTTAGATAAAGTTTTAGAAGGAACTAGAAATATCATTAAAGCCAAAAAAGAGTTGCAATCGAGCACCCCTCATGTCATATTTCAATTTTTAGTAGTAAAACCCAACGAACACCAATTACTAGAAGTTAAAAAACTAGCTAATGAAATAGGAGTAGATGAATTAAGATTAAAAACGGCTCAAATTTATGATTTTGAAAACGGTTCAGATCTAATTCCTACCAATGAAAAATATTCCAGATATCAAAAACTTGCGAATGGGAAATTCGGCCTTAAGAATAAATTAATTAACCACTGTTGGAAAATGTGGCATTCTTGCGTAATAACTTGGGACGGTGTGGTAGTTCCATGCTGTTTTGATAAAGATGCGAAATATAGAATGGGAGATGTTTCTAAACATACTTTTAAAGAAATTTGGAACAATAAAACGTACATAGAATTTAGAAAAAAGTTGATTTCTACCCGAAAAAAAATAGAGATGTGTAAAAATTGTACCGAAGGAACTCAAATTTGGGGCTAAATAATATACAAAATTTATAAATTTTACGTATTTATAAGTAATGGTATATATTTTGAGGTACAATTTATAAAAAATACACTTTTGAGATACAATTTAATAATTTTAATTCTTTTATGTAGACTTGGATTTGCCCAAGTATCTACCGAAGCTCCTATAATTGTTTGCGAAAAATATCCTTTTAATTCCTTTACTGAAGTACAAGCCCCAGATTTTAGAAAGTTAAAAACTAATGCTAAAACCAGCAGTATTACGGTAGATTTTACTGATTTCCCAGAAGCGGCTAAAATACCTTTTCTAGAGGCTGTGGCGGTATGGGAGAGTATTTTAATTAGTAGAATTCCAATTAAAATTAAGGCAAGCTGGGAGGCAATAAACGCTACTACGCTTGCTTCAACGGGCTCAAACAGAGTATACAGAGATTTTAGCAATTCGGCATTAAAAAATGTTTGGTATCCTCCAGCCTTAGCAGAAGCCATCAGTGGAAAAAACATAAATGAAGATAACCATGAAATTACCATAACTGTAAATAAAAACATTGCTTGGTCTTATTCTATTAATGGAGCAAGAGAAAATTTCAAATATGACCTTATGACTGTCATTCTTCATGAAATTGCCCATGGAATAGGTTTTACCACTTCTATGAAATTAGGTACTTTAAACGAAAATCAAGGAGAATGGGGAATCAGTGGTTTCCCGATAATATATGACGTTTTTGTCCAAAATGAAAGCAAACAAATTCTTACTAGCCCATCCCTATTTGGCAACCCTTCTTTGGATTTAAAAACTAATATGACAGGAGGGAATCTTTTTTTTAAAATTGACAATAAAGCATTTAAAGATGATTTGCCCAAAATGTATGCTCCTTCTCTTTTTAGAGCTGGGGGTAGCATCTCTCATTTAGATGAAATAAAATACCCAAAAGGCTCCGCAAATTCATTAATGTCTCCACAAATTGGAGCTGCAGAAATAAATCATTTTCCTGGCCCAATTATTTTAGCCATATTAAATCAAATAGGTTGGCCAGTAAATTTTTTCTCAGGCTCAGTAGTAACTTCAATGGCAGGTCAAGAAAACACCGAAAAGTTTATTTTATTTCCCAATCCTGTTGTAAACGAATTCAAATTAATTATTCCTGCAAAATTTGATGGAGAAATTATAAAAGTTAGCATTATTGATAATTCTGGTAGACAATTTTTGGAGGAAAAATATTTAAATGAAGGAATTAAGTCGTTTTATTTAAATGGCTTATCTTCAGGCAATTACTTTTGCCATATTACAATAGGAAATACACAAAAGGTAATTCCACTATTTAAATACTGATTTTTTTTTAGATTTGGCCTATTTCGTAAGGTACATAGGGAGAAATGTCAGCACCAAATTTATGAAGTTCTCTCACAATAGTTGAACTTATGGGGGCAAGTTCTGGAGAGGTAATAAGGAAAACAGTATCCAATTTGGATGACAATTGTCTATTTACTTGAGAAATTGTATTTTCATATTCAAAATCCGTAGTATTCCTTAAACCTCTTAGTATAAATTTAGCATTATATCGGTCTGCTACACTTGCTGTTAAATCGTCGTAATAAACTATTTTAACTCTATCCTCGTTTTCAAAAGCTTTTGAAATCCCAGTGGTAATTAGTTCTAAATCAAAATAACGTTTTTTGCTTGAATTAGTACCTATTCCTATAATAACTTCATCAAATAATTTTAAACCTCTTTCCACTATATCAGCATGGCCTTTAGTAAAAGGATCAAAAGAACCTGGAAAAAAAGCTATCTTTTTCATTTTGAAAGTTCAGTTGCAAGTACCATTCTAATTTTTAACCTTGCTCCCATTGCCATTACATCTACTAAGTCTTGAATTGTTAAGGTTTGTTCGGCCCTTAAAATTACCGTTGGCTCTTCCATTCTTGAAGTGGCTTCCGTTAAACGAGCTTCCAATTCGGGAAAATTTACTTGTTTTTTATCAATAAAATACTCTTTTTCTTTAGTAATAGAAAGTGTAACCGGCTGTTTACTAACATCATGACTAGATTTGCCAGATTTGGGCAAAAGCAGTTTAATAACATTTGGACTTCCTAAAGTTGAAACAATTAGAAAAAACAAAAGTAAAAAAAACATAATGTCGTTAAGAGAGGAAGTTTGAACTTCCGCCTCAAATCTTCTTTGTCTTTTAAATTTCATAATTTTATTAACGAATAGGTTCGTTTAATGTATCAAAGAAATCCATAACAGTAGCTTGAAGATTAATGCTAAACTTATCTACCATCATATTTATGGCATGGTAAGCAGAATAAGCCAAAAGACCTACAACTAAACCCGAAAAACTTGAAATCATTTTTTCATATAGTCCATTCGAAATAGTTTCAATTGAAAAATTGCCAGTAACTGATATTTCATAAAAAATTCGAATAATACCTGAAATAGTTCCTACAAATCCTAAGGTGGGTGCCACTCCGGCTATTAAGCCTAAATAGCCCATGTTTTTTTCCATCTTCGAAATTTCCAAATTAGATTGTATCTCCATAGCACTTTCTATATCTTTAACGGGCTTTCCTACTCTAGCAATGCCTTTTTCAAGTATTCTTGAAATTGGCCTATTTGTTCCTTTACAAAGTGAAGAAGCTGTTCTTATATCACCTCTTAAAATATTATCTTTTAAAGACCTTAAAAATCCAATATCAATTCTAGAATTTTCTTTTATAAATAGATACCGTTCAGTGGCTAAAAATAACGTAATTAACAACAAAGCTAAAATTGGGTAAATAACAACCCCGCCTTTCATTAATAAAGAGAAATAGTTAATACTTTGTGCACCCAAGGCTGCTGTGGAATCTGTAACTGTTGGTACTTGAAGAATGAGGTTTAAAAGCATATTTATGTTTTATGATTAAATATATTGCGTAAATAACAGT
The DNA here is from genome assembly GCA_031414675.1 of Cytophagaceae bacterium. Taxonomy (GTDB): domain Bacteria; phylum Bacteroidota; class Bacteroidia; order Cytophagales; family Spirosomataceae; genus Leadbetterella. Next base: position 16,122 of record JANNWE010000423.1, on the reverse strand, counting down.
TTTTAGCTAAAAATATTTTGCAATTTAACTATTTTTTGAAATATTAAAAACCTAAAGTATTCCTTTGGTACTAGGAAGCCTATCCATTTCTCTTAAATTTCTTTTCACTGCCATTTTAATTGCCTTTGCCCAAGCTTTAAAAATAGATTCAATTTTATGATGCTCATTATCACCATCGCATTTAATATTTAAATTACATTTTGAGGTGTCTGAAAATGATTTAAAAAAATGCATAAACATTTCGGTGGGCATTTCTCCTATTTTTTCTCTTTTAAAGTCTGCTTCCCAAACCAACCATGGTCTACCCGAAAAATCAATGGCTACCTGAGCAAGGCATTCATCCATAGGCAATAAAAAGCCGTAACGGTTTATTCCTTTCTTTTCACCAAGAGCAATTAAGTAAGCTTCGCCCAGGGCCAAGGCAGTATCTTCGATTGTATGATGCTCATCAATATGCAAATCACCCTTCACTTTTACTGTAATATCTGCACCTGAATGTCTTGCTAATTGATCTAACATGTGGTCAAAAAAACCTAAGCCTGTCTCAATTTTCGAATTTCCAATACCATCTAAATTAAGTTCAATAAAAATATCTGTTTCTTTGGTGGTACGATGCACCGTGGCAATTCTTGCTGGAAGTTTTAAGAATTCATATATTTCATCCCAATTTTGAGTAACCAATGCAATTACTTCCACAAGCTCTTGGTCTAAATCTTTAGGCAAATCCTTAGCAAAAAATATTGCTTTGGCTCCCAAGTTTACAGCTAGCTGCACATCCGTTAGCCTATCACCAATCACAAAAGAGTTGCTTAAATCATACGAATCATTCATATATTTTTGCAACATACCTGTTCTTGGTTTTCTAGTAGGGGCATTTTCAAAATCAAAAGTTCTATCTATAAAAACTTCTTCGAAATGAATATTTTCTCCCGCAATTGTTGTCATCATTTTCTGATGAGCTGGCCAAAATGTTTCTTCTGGAAATGATGCTGTACCCAATCCATCTTGATTCGTCACCATAGCCAGTTCAAAATCAGTTTCTTCCGAAATTTTACGAAGATTAGACAATACTTTTGGAAGAAACTCTAGCTTTTCTAAACTATCAATCTGAAAATCAGTAGGCGGTTCAACAATTATTGTCCCGTCACGATCTATAAAAAGTACGTTTTGCATTAATCAGTTTTTTAGCAAAAATACGGTTTCTTTCCCAAAAAATGCCATTGGAATTCTTAAATTTATAATAAACAGAACTTTTTATTTATTAAAAAATTCTCTTTTGAAAATTTATCTAAAAAACAATCCAAATGAAAATTTCCTAAAAAATTCTAAGGTATGATAACATTTTATATATTTGATTTTAAATCAACCTAAATAAACAATGAAAAAGATATTTTTATTAATTCTAACTTGCTTTTCTATTTATTCTTTCGGTCAGACAAAATCCCAAAAAAATAGCTCCCCTTTACAAATTGTTGTACCTGAAACTGTAGGAATGTCTTCTGAGCGGTTAAAAAAGATTGAAACCATGCTAGAAAATGCAGTTAAATCTGAAAATATTCCTGGAGCCACGGCTATTATTTGTCGAAATGGAAAAATTGTCTTTCAAAAATCATTTGGAATGGCTGATGTACCGGGAAATATTCCAATGAAAAATGACCATATCTTTAGAATTGCTTCAATGTCTAAAGCTGTTACTTCTACGGCCATAATGATGCTTTGGGAAGAAGGGAATTTTTTTTTAGATGACCCGATTTCGAAATTCATTCCTGAATTTAAAAATGTTGCAGTTTTAGATAAATTTTTCATGAAAGATTCTTCCTATTCCACAAAACCAGCCTCTAAGGAAATCACCATAAGACATTTACTTACACACACATCTGGGCTTGGATACGGTGTTATTGACGGGGATGAAAAAATAAAAGCAATTTACAAAAAAGCTGGAATTGTGGATTTATTTACTACTGAGCCAGTAAGAATAGGAGACAATATTAAAAAACTAGCAAAACTACCGTTGCATGCAAACCCTGGTGAAAAATTTATTTACAGTGAAGGATTAGACGTTTTAGGCTATTTAATAGAAATTGTTTCAGGAGTAACCTTTGATGAATATGTTAGAAAAAACATTTTTGACCCACTGGGCATGGTAGATACTTATTTTTATTTACCAAATGAAAAATCAGAAAGATTAGTAAAAGTTCAAACCAAAAAAGATGGGAAATGGGTGCATTTTTTTGATACTTTTTATGACATCGAATATCCAAAAAGAGGGGCAAAAACATTTTATTCTGGCGGAGCAGGATTGTCTTCTACGGCTAAAGATTATGCTTCATTCTTACAAATGTACCTAAATGAAGGAGAATTAAATGGGAAAAGAATTCTAAGTAGAACAACAATAAAAACTATCTTGACCGACCAATTGGGGGATATTTGGGGAGGAGAAAAATCTGCGAGTGGATATGGATTAGCTTTTGGATTATTAAAAAAACCGGGTGAAGGTAGTGGTGGAAAAGGTTCAGAAGGAACGTTTGACTGGGGTGGATACTTTAATACCTCCTATTTTGCAGACCCTAAAGAAAAAATTATTGGGGTAATAATGAAACAAACCCAAAAAATAAATGGTGATAACACTTCAGCTTTGTTTCGTCAAATGATTTTTACTTCTTTGGACGATTGAACATTATATTTTAAAGAAAGTTAAACTTAATACTATTTAAAAAATCAATTTAACCCAACACAACCAAAAAAGCCTACAAAATAAACTTTTGTAGGCTTTTTTAACATAAGACAATCAATTCAATTATTTTACTTCTTCAAAATTTACATCTGTAACATTTTCGTCACTTGTAGCATTTGAATTTTGCTCACCAGCTTCTGGACCTCCTGCCCCTTGTGGAGCCGATTCTTGCTGTGCATTATAAATTTCCTGGCTTGCTGCCTGCCATGCTGTATTAATTTTTTCCATAGCTGCATCAATTGCCGATACATCTCTGGTTCCGTGAGCCGCTCTTAACTCCATCAAAGCACCTTCGATAGCCGTTTTATTTCCTTCAGAAAGTTTCTCTCCAAATTCTTTCAATTGCTTTTCAGTTTGAAAAATCATTGAATCAGCTGCATTTACTTTTTCGATTTTATCTTTTTCCAATTTATCAGATTCTTCATTTGCTTTCGCTTCATCTCTCATTCTTTGAATCTCAGCATCTGTTAAACCACTCGAGGCTTCTATCCTAATCTTTTGCTCTTTTCCAGTGCCTTTGTCTTTGGCAGTTACATTTAAAATTCCATTAGCGTCCACATCAAAGGTCACCTCAATTTGAGGTAATCCTCTCGGTGCTGGAGGAATGCTGTCTAAATGAAACCTGCCCAAGGTTCTGTTTGCATTAGCCATCGGTCTTTCTCCTTGCAATACATGTAACTCTACAGAAGGCTGATTATCAGCAGCAGTTGAGAACACTTCAGTTTTATTAGTAGGAATTGTAGTATTTGATTCAATCATTTTTGTAAAAACTCCACCCATAGTCTCTATTCCTAAAGAGAGTGGAATTACGTCCAACAATAATATATCTTTTACTTCGCCTGTTAATACTCCTCCTTGTATAGCTGCACCAATAGCAACTGCTTCGTCTGGATTTACTCCCTTAGAAGGTTTTTTGCCAAAAAATGCTTCCACTTCATCTTGAACTCTAGGAATACGAGTAGAACCTCCCACTAACAAAATCTCTGAAATTTGGCTATTGGAAATACCTGCATTTTTCATCGCTCTTTTACAAGGTTCCATCATTCTTTTCAATAATGAATCAGCGAGTTGCTCAAATTTAGCTCTTGTTAAACTTCTAACTAAGTGCTTAGGAACACCATCCACAGGGAATATATACGGCAAATTAATCTCAGCTTGAGTAGAACTTGACAATTCTATTTTAGCTCTCTCAGCAGCTTCCTTTAATCTTTGTAAAGCCATTGCATCTTTTAAAAGGTCTACACCTTCATCTTTTTTAAATTCTTCGGCTAACCATTCAATAATGACTTGGTCAAAATCATCTCCGCCCAAATGCGTGTCTCCATCAGTAGATTTCACTTCAAAAACTCCATCTCCTAAGTCTAAGATTGAAACGTCGAAGGTTCCCCCACCTAAGTCAAACACAACCACTGTCATGTCTTGACCCGTTTTGTCAAGACCATAAGCTAAGGCAGCTGCTGTAGGTTCGTTGATGATTCTTTTGACGTCTAAACCTGCAATAATTCCGGCCTCTTTTGTTGCTTGACGTTCTGCGTCATTAAAATAAGCAGGAACAGTGATAACCGCTTCGGTAATAGTCTGACCTAAATAATCCTCAGCAGTAGCCTTCATTTTTTGCAAAATAAAAGCCGAAATTTCTTGAGGCGTATAATGTCTATCTCCAATTCGTACTCTTGGAGTATCGTTAGCACCTTTCTCCACATCGTAAGCAATGGTTTTTAATTCACTGCTTACCTCTGAATATTTTTTACCCATAAAACGCTTCACAGAAGCGATCGTGTTTGTAGGGTTTGTGATAGCTTGTCTTTTTGCTGGAGCCCCTACTTTCTTCTCACCATTGTCTAAAAAAGCTACAATTGAGGGAGTGGTTCTTGCACCCTCGCTATTAGCAATTACCACTGGCTCATTTCCTTCCATCACGGCTACGCAAGAGTTGGTGGTTCCTAAATCAATTCCAATAATTTTTCCCATGTTATTCTGTCAGTATATTTATTTAAAAATAATTCTAATTGCTATTGGTCAATCTGTATGCCAAGAGGTTTTAAGAAGAATTTTTAATGACAAATTGTCACAAGAAGGTATGTCAGTTAGGGCAATTTTGAATTTTAGCGGTAAAAATGACGCCTGGGTTAATTTTGAAACCTGGATTTAAAAGAATTGAATTTGCAGATTGATAGGTCACATTATTGGACGGTACAATTTGATTGGTCGCCGAAATCTGTGAGCTGGAATTAAAACTTAGGGAATTACTATTTGTAGAAAGGTTATCAACCGGATTGGTTAAAGTTAAAGAGGAATGACAATTGGGCAAAACTTTTACCAAAACAGCGTTAGAATAAGAATAGCACTGGCTTTGCCTACAAAAAGACCTGTAAGTCGTTGTAGAATTGGGGGAATGTTGGATAGTTGTAGCATTTGAATTAGAAAAACTCCAAGCCAAAACTCCAAGGTTACATGCGGTAGAGCTCAAATTTACGGGTGTTCCAATATTAATAATGGTTTTATCTGTTGTAATTATAGGGGAAGCTGCTGGTGTAGTAGTATTTAAAACGAATGAAGGAGCGGATTCGCATTGTGCATTACCTGCACCAATCGTATATAAAAGTGTATATTGTCCATTTATTGTCGATCCCATAAATGCACCAGTGGTAGGATTAACAGTACCCCCAACACCTAAAATTATGGAAAAAATTCCTGAAGATGGTATTCTTATAATGGGTAAATACGTTTGATTAGTACAGATATAAGTATTGGCATCATCAATTCCATACCGTACATCAATCTGTACAGTTGAAGCATTTAGGTTCGTTCTTGTAGAAGGATTATTATTGGCATCAATAGCCTCCACACCGAAAAGTATAGATTGCTCAGCCACTAGTCCTGAAACTGTGTAACTCAAAACATTAGCAGGAAGTGTAGCAATCAAAACAGCATTTTTATAAACTTTATAACTCTGGATGGCTAAATTATCAGTAGAAGCTGCCCATTGAAAAGTAAGACATCGGCTTAAGGTATCTGAAACTACTAAATTAGTTGGAGCTGTTGGAGGCTCATTATCTGTTGCTACACATAGCAATACCGCATCGGCCCAAATTGCTTTATTACAAGTAGATGAATTGGCTACTTCTTCGACAGATAATTTTATGGATGAATACGACAATATAAATACGTCCAAATTGATTAATGCAGAATTACTATAAACCGTTGGGCTAGTGTATATCAAATATCCATCACCAAATACTTTAAAAACAACACCTCCTGTATTATTGCAATTTAATATTTCATCACCAATACCCAATTTGGCTCTTAATCTAAAAAATTGTCCTTGTGGAATATTATAGGTTATTTCTGAATTTGCTGAAACACCCAAACCTTTAGCATAAGATGTACCTTTTAGTGTAATAGCAGAGCCATCACCATCTCCGTTTGCTCCATTAGTTTTATTTAATTCTATCGGCCCTTGAGAGTTAGAAGCATTTACATATTTTAAATCAGACAAAAAGACATTTTGAGAACAAACCATTGGATTTAAGCCTAAATTTATTACTTGGTTTACATTCACTGGGGCACTTATTTGCATATTTCCATTTGCAGCGATTACCCAACATCTATACGTACCGGAAGATTTTTGTAAAGAATTGGAATTCCCTTCAGAGGTATTCCCAAATCCGAAATTTCCACCCCCATCCGCAGCAACCCATTTATAGGTGCTGTAAATATTTGGCACAGACATTAAAATTGTAGTATTATTAACAAAACTAGTAGTGATTTGGGGGGGATTATTAGCAATTACGGGGGTTGAGTTCGTAAAAAAAGTAGGATTTAAAAAATTGGACCATAGATTTGCAAGGTCAATTAGGCCTTGATTATTAAAATGCAAGTCTAGACCATCTCTTGAACCAGCCGTTGTATTATTATTTAAATCATCGGTTGCAGGTCCTAAAAACACATTACTCAAAAGATTAGGCATATTCGTTTGAGCTGCAATTACTGGAGCAGATGTTTGTTGCTGCTCATAGGAAACTCTTGATATTACCCAAGCCAAATTGTTAGAATAATCAGTTCTAGACTTATTTATCACATATGTTAAATTATCTTGATAGGTAGATTGATTTACTCCAATATTTCTATCTGATTCTCCCTGATGCCATAAAACAGAACGTGCACCAAAAATGGAATTATATAGATTAAGTCCTTTTTTAAAATTATAATAAGGCATACCTATTGACCAAGGCCTTCCGTTGTTTTCATCTGGATGAGAACATAATTGCTGTCCAGTATAAATATTATTGGTAGCATTTCCATCCGAGCTAACTTTCCAGTTTTCAGATGAAGCCCCTGCAGAACCTGAATTAAAAAAGGCAACAGGAAATCCAGTAGTATTAACAATATTATCGCCTAATTTGCCATAACACCAAGCATCTCTGAGAGAACTAGCCGCAGTAGATAATTTTGCTGAAGCATCAATTTGACTAAAATTAGGAAATGGAATATTTTCATTACTGCAATACATAATGTTATTATGAGTCACTACTTTTTCACTACTAGCCCCTACTGCATTTCCTCCAAACCATCCTTGTGCATTAGATTGGCCTGCTATCATAAAAACATCTCCAATTCCAATTCGGTTAATAGAAGCTGATTCAACCGAAACACCCGACTTAACTGCTCGAACTTCTAAAATATACCATCCAGCAGGGACTTGGCTTAACTGCCCCGAAAATACGCCTTTGCTTGGATTTTGGACTATTATGGTCCAATCAAAACCAAGAATTGGCAAATTACCCAAAGGGTTTAATAACCGAGCTTGTATGGAAGTAACGATATCTTGACTATACAAGCCATTAATAATTAAATTGGCTTGGCTTGCTCCATTTCTTTGATATACTGCATTATTGAGCGGGCTAGAAATAGTAAGCTGGGCCATTAGGGGACTTCCTAACAATAAAAACTGCAGAAAAAAAATAGTTTTTTTTACCATGGGCTATAAAACAAATAGCGTAGAAGCATTTTCTACGCTATTGCAAATATACTACCAATTATTTATTTCTTCCCAAACAAGCCACCTAAAAGACTTCCAAACATACCTCCACCTCCACCAGAATTGGACGCAGAAGATCCACCTGACGCAAGATTAATTAAGTCACTCATATCTACTTTTCCATCTGCAAAAACCTCTGATCCTTTGCTTAATAAACTTCCAAAATCAATACCATCTGTTTTTCCACCAGATAATGCACCCATTACTCCTCCCATATCTACGGAACTATCATTAGGATCATTAACCTTAGATATCAAACCACCTAAAACAGAAGGGATCATGCTTGAAACAACACTGGAAGCCACTCCACTAGGTAAACCAAATTTTGCCATAACGTTGCCAATTACAGATTGAGCAATGTTAGCAACAATAGGATTGTTCATTAAACTGGCTCCTTGGTTACCCGTCTGACCGGAAAGCATGCCAATTAAGCTTCCTACCCCACCCTGAGCATTGGCTTGGTTTGTTAAACCTCCCATGAGTCCTTGCATAACTTCTCCCATTACACCCTCATTGTGTTGGTTAGGAACCTCTTGATTTTCAACTACGGCTTTTTGTCCAACTTGTTGGATTAGACCTTGTAATATTTCTAACATTTTGTATTTTGTTTTAAATTTCAATAAAATTAATTAAGTAATTATTATAATTCAATGATATGTAGACTTTAATTTGAAAGGAAGTAACAAAAAAAGACGCCATTGGCGTCTTTTTATAAATTATTTTTTTCTAATAATTATTTTACTTTCTCAACAATAGCCTTAAAAGCATCTGGATGATGCATGGCTAAATCGGCTAACACCTTACGGTTAAGTTCAATGCCCGCTTGTGATAATTTGTTGATAAACACCGAGTAAGACATTCCAAAAGGCCTTACACCTGCGTTTATACGCACTATCCACAAACTGCGGAAATTTCTTTTCTTTTGTTTACGACCAATATAGGCATAAACTAAACCTTTTTCAACGGCGTTTTTAGCAACCGTCCAAACGTTTTTTCTTCTACCAAAATAACCTTTGGCAAGTTTGAGTACTTTTTTACGTCTTGCTCTCGACGCTACATGATTGACACTACGTGGCATAAAATTTTACGTTTTTTGACTTAAGGCGTCCTGAAAAATCAGGAACTTTTAGGCCTGGAGCCGGGTGAAACAAATGAACCAAAAATTGAATTAAGCATTCAATAAAGCTTTAATACGACCTTCATCAGAAGGGCTAACGAGCGTCGACGAAGCAAGAACTCTCTTGCGTTTAGTCGATTTTTTGGTTAAAATATGACTGTGGAAAGCATGCTTACGCTTGATTTTTCCAGTACCAGTCAATTTAAACCTTTTTTTCGCTCCTGAATTTGTTTTTTGCTTGGGCATTGTACAAAACAGATTAAGTGTTTGAAAAAGTAAATTGGGATGCAAAAGTAGCAATTTATTTTTGCAAAGGCAAATGGAAACTAAATATTACTAAATTTAAATTCAATTAAAGTTGGAATCTTTTCAATAAAAATAAATTTCAAATCTAACACTTCCACATAAAACCTTTTAAAAGTAAAAATTCTATTAGTTTAATTGATCAATTTATTTTTTGTGTCCCAAAATTAATTAATAACCTTTAGTTCTTTACCAACTTTAATAAATGCATTGATTGCTTTATCTAGATGCTCTATTTCATGGCCTGCAGAAATTTGAACTCGTATTCTTGCTTTTGATTTGGGAACAACGGGAAAAAAGAAACCAATTACATAAATACCTTCTTTTAACAAACGGGCAGCAAATTCTTGTGCAAGAGGTGCATCATAAAGCATAACAGGAATTATTGGATGTTCCCCAGGCAATACATCAAATCCAGCTTCCGTCATTTTAGCTCTAAAATATTTTGCGTTTGTTTCGAGCTTGTCCCTTAATTTAGTAGATTTTTTTAATATTTCTAATACTTTAATAGAAGCTCCAACAATGGAAGGGGCAAGGGTATTGGAAAACAAATATGGTCTAGATCTTTGTCGAAGTAATTCTACGATTTCCTTTCTTGCTGCGGTAAAACCTCCAGATGCACCTCCTAAAGCCTTTCCGTAGGTTCCAGTAACAATATCTACCCGACCAATTACATTTTTAAGTTCAATAGTTCCCCTTCCCGTTTTTCCAATAAACCCAGTTGCATGGCATTCATCTACCATAACCATGGCTCCATATTTATCTGCTAAATCACAAATTTTATCTAATTGAGCAATAGATCCGTCCATTGAAAATACACCATCGGTCACGATTAATTTCCTTTTACAGTGTTTAGAAGCAATCAATTGTGCCTCTAAGTCCTCCATTGAATTATTTTTGTATCTATATCTTTCTGCTTTGCATAACCGAATTCCATCAATAATAGAGGCATGATTAAGTTCATCTGAAATTATTGCGTCATGTTCGCCTAACAGTGGCTCGAAAACTCCACCATTAGCATCAAAAGCAGCCGCATAAAGTATACAATCTTCCATTCCTAAAAAATCAGCAGTTTTCTGTTCCAGTTCTTTGTGAATATCTTGGGTTCCACAAATAAATCGAACGGATGACATTCCAAATCCATGGCTGTGAATAGTTTCAATAGCAGCTTCTATGACCTCTGGGTTGGAAGACAAACCCAAGTAATTATTAGCACAAAAATTTAGAACTTCTGTGTTTTGTGTAGTGATTATTGCAGATTGAGGCGTAGTGATGATACGTTCAGATTTATATAATCCTGCTGACTTAATGTCTTCTAATTCTAATTGATACTGTTTTCTATTATTTTCAAACATAACTTTATGCAAATGTTAATTTATCTTTTAATTTAATAATCATAGTTTCAGTGATTTCCTTCAACGAAAAGCTTGGTTTCCAAGCCCAATCTTTTCTTGCTTCTTTGTCATCAATTCTTTGTGGCCAGGATTCTGCAATCTCTTGTCTGAAATCGGGTTGATAGGAAATTGAAAAGTTCGGAATCAATTTTTGAATTTCTGAAGCCAATTCTTCTGGAGTAAAACTTAAACCAGAAAGATTATAAGAAGTACGCGTTTTAATATTTTCTTTCGGAGCGTCCATGAGTTGTAACGTAGCCTGAATGGCATCTTCCATAAAAATCATCGGCAACCTCGTGTCTTTTTTAAGAAAACAGGTGAAAGGCTCGTCTAAAACTGCTTTATGAAAAATGTCAATGGCATAATCTGTAGTTCCTCCGCCAGGAAGTGACTGATAGCCAACCACTCCCGGATACCTAATAGACCGTACATCTAATCCATACCTTTGAAAATAGTAATTGGCCCAGTTTTCTCCTGCGGCTTTACTAATTCCATAAACTGTGGCAGGATCTAAAAAAGCATTTTGAGGACAATTATCTAAAGGAGCAGATTTTCCAAAAACTGCAATAGAACTTGGGTAAAATATTTTATCAAGATTTTCTAAACGTCCAACTTCTAAAACATTTAGTAAAGACTTCATATTTATGTCCCATGTGCTTATAGGGTTTGTTTCTCCTTTGGCAGATAGAATAGCCGCCAAATGATAGATTTGTGTAATTTCATGTTTTATTACATTTGCGTGAAGATTTTCCAAATCAGTTGCATCTAAAATCTCGAATTTCCCCTCAAAATCGGATTTCTTATTCAAATCTGAGGCAATAACGTTTTCAATTCCATATTTTAACTGTAGTGCTTTAGTTAAAACTGAACCTAGCTGTCCGTTTGCACCTACTACTAATATTTTTGTGTTATTCATTGTTTATTAATTTGCTGAAGATGGCAATTACGACAAAAGTAATTTTCGCTTACAAAAGTACTATTTAAACTGTTTTACCTCACAAAAAATTACTACTAAAGGAAAAATAGTTTCATTTATAAATAATTACACTTATTTTTACTTTTATAAATTAAAAATAGGCCTTTTTAAAATAATTTTTATTGACAAATGGAACATTTGGACGAAACAGACAAAACGATACTTCGAATTCTTCAAAAAGATGCAAAAAAAACTGCCAAAGAAATTGCAGGTATTTTAAAACTTACCACCTCTCCTATTTATGATAGAATAAGGAGATTAGAAAATTTGGGTTTCATAAAAAAGTATGTAGCCATTTTAGATAAAGACTTAATAAATAAATCGGTAACCTCTATTTGTCAAGTTTCCATGCGATACCATAACGAAACATTTATTGAGCATTTCGAACAAGAAATTCAAAAATTAGAGGAGGTGCAAGAATGCTATCATTTGGCAGGACAAGTAGATTTTGTTTTAAAAATTCACGTAAACAGCTTAGAAGAATACCATGATTTTATTCGCTACAAACTTTCAAAAATCGAGAACATTGGTACTTTGAATAGCACTTTTGTTTTAAAAGAAATAAAGCATAGTTCTGAATACTACATTTAATAAAATCCGGAATAAATCCATTTTCAGATAAATAGAAAGAAAGGTTTTAAAGGTAATTTTTAATAGATTAACTTTGTAATTGTTTGAATCTATAAATAAATTTATGAAGTTTTCTCACCTGCATAATCATACCCAATATTCGCTTTTAGATGGGGCTTCTAGCATAAAAAAGTTGTTTGCTAAAGCTGAAGCTGATGGAATGCCTGCCATGGCTATCACTGATCATGGAAATATGTTTGGCGTATTTGATTTTGTGGCTGCGGCTGAAAAGTTCAATGTTAAGCCAATTGTCGGCTGTGAATTTTATGTAGTTGAAGATCATACTCGAAAACAATTTACTAAAGAACAAAAAGACCAACGTTTCCATCAATTATTATTGGCTAAAAATGCAATTGGCTATAAAAATCTTACGAAGCTATGTTCTTTAGGCTTTATGGAAGGCCTTTACAGCAAATATCCTAGAGTAACAAAAGCATTAATTGAAAAATACAAAGAAGGACTTATAGCTACAACTTGTTGTATAGGAGCATCTGTACCTAAAGTAATTCTAAAAAACGGAGAAGAGGAAGGCGAAAAAGAATTCCAATGGTGGCTAGAACGATTTGGAGAGGATTATTATATTGAGATTCAAAGGCATGAAATACCGGAGCAAAACATTGTGAATGCCATTTTGTTAAAATGGGCGGATAAATACAATGTAAAAGTAATAGCTTCTAATGATAGCCACTATGTGGACCAGTCTGATTGGGTAGCCCATGACATTCTTTTATGCGTAAATACGAACGAAAAACTTGCCACACCTTCAAAAAAAGATTTCGCGGATGATGAAACCATGAGTTCGAAGAACTCACGGTTTGCATTTTTTAACGACCAATTTTATTTTAAATCAACGGCTGAAATGACGCAACTTTTTGCAGATATTCCCCAAGCTATTGATAATACCAATGAGATAGTGGGAAAAATAGAAAAGCTAGATCTAAAAAAAGATATCATGCTTCCTAATTTTCCAATCCCCACCGAATATAAATTACATGCCGACGACAAACTTAATCAATGGGAATATCTCAAATATTTAGCTTACGAAGGAGCTAAAAAAAGGTATGGAGAAATTTTACAAACTACACAAGAACGACTTGACTTTGAGCTGTTTACGGTTAAAACCATGGGATTCGCTGGGTATTTTTTAATCGTAATGGATTTTATTAAGGCAGGCAGAGACATGGGCGTAATGATTGGGCCAGGTAGAGGCTCAGCGGCTGGCTCAGTAGTCGCCTATTGCATTGGAATTACAAATATAGATCCCATAAAATATAATCTACTTTTTGAAAGATTCTTAAACCCTGACCGTAAGTCAATGCCCGATATTGACACCGATTTTGATGATGAGGGACGACAAAAAGTTATTGATTATGTAGTCGAAAAATATGGCAAAAACCAAGTTGCTCAAATCATTACTTATGGCACTATGGCCACAAAATCATCTATAAAAGATGTGGCTAGAGTAATGGACCTACCCTTAACAGATGCAAATTATATTGCCAAATTAATTCCAGATAAGCCCTCTTATGGAATAGATTTTAAAAAACTTATGCATTTTCCTTTAACAGGAGCCAAGTCCTTAAACGAATTGGGACTTAGTGCTGACGAAATAGAAAATGTAAAGAAAGTGCGTGAGATGTATGAAGGCAATGACCTTACCTCAAAAGTACTTAAGCAAGCAGAAAAGTTAGAAGGTACAGTTAGAAATACTGGAATTCACGCTGCAGGTATAATTATTGCTCCATCAGACCTTTCCGACATAGTTCCAGTTTGTACTTCAAAAGATTCCGAATTGTTAATAACTCAGTATGAAGGTAAAGTTATTGAAGATGCTGGTGTAATTAAGATGGACTTTTTGGGACTTAGGAACCTCTCTATAATAAAAGAGGCCTTGAGGATGATTAAAGAAAACTACGGTGAAACTATTGATATAGATACCATTCCATTAGATGATTTAAAGACCTATCAACTTTTTCAAAGAGGTGAAACTACCGCGATATTCCAATTTGAATCGGATGGAATGAAAAAGTATATGAAAGAACTTAAGCCAGATAGGTTCGACGATTTAATTGCTATGAACGCCTTATATAGGCCAGGGCCGATTGCTTATATTCCAAATTTTATTGCAAGAAAACATGGAACCGAAGAGATAAAGTATGATTTAGCCGAGGTGGAGGAATATCTAGGCGAAACATACGGAATAACTGTTTATCAAGAGCAGGTAATGCTTTTGTCTCAGAAGTTAGGGAATTTCACGAAAGGTGATGCTGATGTTTTGAGAAAAGCAATGGGGAAAAAGCAGATTGAGGTCCTGAATAAGATGAAGGTAAAGTTTATGGAAGGTGGGGAAAGCAACGGCCATGAAAGTAAAATATTAGAAAAAATATGGACCGATTGGGAAGCTTTTGCACAATATGCTTTTAATAAATCCCATTCTACTTGCTATGCATTTGTAGCTTACCAAACTGCCTACCTAAAAGCACATTATACCTCCGAATACATGGCTGGAGTCCTCACTTCACAGCTAGGTAACATTGATAAAATTACATTTTTCATGGAAGAATGTAAGCTTTTAGGACTAGATGTTTTGGGCCCAGATGTAAATGAATCCTCTAAAAGATTTAGTGTAAACAAGAAAAAAGAAATACGATTTGGATTAGGTGGAATAAAAGGCACAGGAGATGCAGCTGTAGATGCAATTATTGAAGAAAGAGAAAAAGGGGGCTTTTATACCGATATTTTTGATTTTATTACGAGAGTTAATTTAAGAACTGTAAACAAAAAAACATTAGAATCTTTGGTTTATGCAGGAGCGTTTGATTGTTTTAAAGAAGTTCATCGGGCTTGTTATTTTTCAGAAAGCGAAGGTTCCAACTTTATCGAAAAAATAATTCGATATGCAAATAAAGTTCAAGATGATAAAAACTCTGCACAAAACTCTCTTTTTGGTGACATGATGGCGGGTGATGGTTTTAATATTCAAAAACCTAAGCCAGACATTATAGAGCCTTGGGGAGATATCGAAAAACTAAAGAATGAAAAAGAAGTAGTAGGATTTTATATTTCCGGTCATCCACTCGATCAGTTTTCTATTGAAATGTCTATATGTAAACCACTTGATCAGGTATTTTCACCAGAAAATTTAAATCGTGAACTTCAAATTGGTGGTGTAGTTTCGGCTGTTCAAATTAGGCAATCAAAAAATGGAAATCCTTTTGGCATTTTTAAAATTGAAGATTACAACAGTTCCATTGAACTCATGCTTTTTGGAAAAGAATATTTAGAATACACTAATTTTTTAGCATTAGGTTTATTTGTTTTCATTAAAGGGAAAGTTCAAACCAAATGGAATAGAGAAGGTGAATTTGAATTTAAACCCATTCAAATAGACCTACTGAATAACTTAAAAACAAAAAAATTCAAAGAGATAAGAGTAAAAATGGATATTGCTGATATAAATACGGAATCCATTTTCAACTTAAAAGATGTCATTTCAGCCTTTCCAGGCACATTCGAATTGAAATTTAATGTATTTGATCAAGAAGAAAAAATGGATATAGCGATGTTTTCCAGAAGCATAAAAATAGATCTCAATAAAACTGTTCAGAAAAAACTTTTGGAAATCGTTGGCCCAGAAAATGTGACCTATGCATAAAATTATTTTTGAGTTATATTAAATCCATATCCGATTCCATCGGACATTTCATGTTTCCATCTTTTGTGAGTCCAGAGCCAATGGGCAGGATTAGCAAAGATGTCTTTTTCGAGTAATTTAGCATGATTAAATAAAATAAATCCTTCTTCTTCTAAATTAGGGCGCTCTGATATTTTCTCTAAAATGATATGATAATATCCCCTTTTTGGAACCGTTACATGACCAAAAAATACGGGGAAATCCATTTGACGAGCAATCTTTTCTGTGCCCAC
>JANNWE010000422.1:0-2157 GCA_031414675.1 Cytophagaceae bacterium | reverse complement strand
AAACCAAGCCTTTATTTCTATGAAAAAGATACCTCTTTTATTGATATTTCTATTTTTATCAAATCTATTGTACTCTCAGTCAGCAGAAGAATACTTTAACAGAGGAGTTGCTAAGGGCAATTTAGAAGACACTAAAGGAGCAATCGCTGACTACACAAAGGCTATAGAACTAGACTCTAAATATGCAAGTGCATACAATAACAGAGGAGTTGCTAAGTGCAAGTTAGAAGACTACAGAGGAGCAATCGCTGACTACACAAAGGCTATAGAACTAGACTCTAAATATGCAATTGCATACAATAACAGAGGAGCTGCTAAGCGCGATTTAGAAGACACTAAAGGGGCAATCGCTGACTGCACAAAGGCTATAGAGCTTGACCCTAATATTGCAGATTTTTACTATAACAGAGGAGCTTCTAAGCGCAAGTTAGAAGACTACAGAGGAGCAATCGCTGACTACACAAAGGCTATAGAACTAGACTCTAAATATGCAAGTGCATACTTTGGCAGAGGACTTTCTAAATTACAATTATCTCAAAAGGATAGTGGCTGTTTAGATTTGTCTAAAGCTGGGGAGTTAGGTTATGATTATGCCTATGAGATAATAAAAATATATTGTAATTAATGTTACTTCCATAAAACTTATATTAAAGAAGTAGAAAATAAATAGTAGATTTTAAATTACTCTAATTGTAGATTATCTCAAATTCATTTTAGGATTATTTTAAAAGTTCGGTAAGTGGAATATTCATTGAAACTACAAAAACTGTCCCCCAAAGTGTCCCCGACCAAAAACAAAAAAAGGTAAACTATTCATTATGAATAATTTACCTCTATAAGTTGTGGTGATGGACGGAATCGAACCGCCGACACAAGGATTTTCAATCCTTTGCTCTACCAACTGAGCTACATCACCATTGTGATTTCACCACCAACCGATTGCTCGGTACCCGTTTGGGACTGCAAAATTAGAGAAAAAGTTTTTATTAACAAACTTGAATCAAAAAAAACATAAAAATATTTCTTAGGCCTTGTTTTATCTTAATCTTTTCCGATATTTGTTTTAGTATGCATGCATACTATTATTGTGATAACCATTTATTCCTATGCAAATTTTACCTCAATTTCTTTTTATCATTGCATTTGGCACAGCGGCCTATTTTATTTCGAAGCGAATAAGTCTTATAAAAAGAGCAATTCAGCTTGGAAAACCTTTAGATAGAACCGACCAACCAATTAAAAGATTTAAAACAATGCTGCTGGTGGCTTTTGGGCAACAAAAAATGTTTTCTCGTCCAGGCGTTGCAATACTGCATTTGGTAGTTTATTTGGGATTCATAATTATAAATATAGAGGTTCTTGAAATAATTTTAGATGGCGCATTGGGTACACATCGTATTATGCTTTCTCCTTTGGGTGGCCATTATTCCTTTTTAATTAACACTTTTGAACTTTTAGCTTTTGGTGTTATTATAGCATGTGTTGCCTTTCTTATTAGAAGGAATATTACAAAAGTGGAGCGTTTTCAAGAATCTAAGCACCGCGAAATGGCAAAATGGCCTCGATTAGACGCAAACGTAATTCTGGTGATAGAAATACTTTTAATGTCTGCCTTTTTAAAAATGAATGCCGCAGATGGAATATTACAATCTCGAGGTGTAGGTCATTATGGAGAGGCCATTACAGGAAATTTTGTGATCTCTCAGTTTTTGCAACCTATAATGGCAAACTTCTCAGATACGTTCTTAATTTTTGTTGAAAGAGCTGCTTGGTGGTTTCATATTTTGGGCATTTTAGCTTTTTCAATTTATGTAACTTATTCTAAACATTTACACATTGCCCTTGCGTTTCCAAATACCTATTTTTCAGATTTAGGTTCTAAAGGACATATAGCTAATATGCCTACTGTAACGCAAGAGGTAAAAATAATGCTAGGTTTAGAGCAAGCCCCCGAAGTTCAAGCAGAAGTTGGGCGGTTTGGGGCAAAAGATGTAAAAGACCTTTCTTGGAAAAACTTAATGGATGCCTATAGCTGCACCGAGTGTGGTAGATGTACTTCTGCTTGTCCAGCGAACCTTACTGGTAAAGCACTTTCTCCTCGTAAAATTATGATGGATACGCGAGACAGGATGGAGGATATTCAAAAAGGATGGCTTG
>JANNWE010000421.1:0-1855 GCA_031414675.1 Cytophagaceae bacterium | reverse complement strand
GGTTTAAAAAATGTATTTATCTTCGAAATATAATAAATCATTACTTATTAAAAACCAGTCTACAACAGTAAATTAAATAAAGTTTTTTATAGAAATAAACCAAATAATAAGTGGCAAAATTTTAAGTGCAAAATTTTCTTATTAATCAAAAAAAAATATTAACCCTAAAATTGATTGATTATGCAAACAAAACCTAAAACAAAAAAATACGCCGATTGGCTTTTATTTCTTGGCGTACTATTATTCTTATTTGGGCTAGTTATAGCCTTATTTATTCCTTTAATGACCAACCCTAGGATGGGCGTTTCTGCTCATTTAGAAGGAACTTTAAATGGAATGTTTTTGCTTATTCTTGGCTTGATTTGGCATAAACTTGTTTTAAAAGAAAAGTGGTTAACCATTACTTTTTGGTTAACTATCTATGGTTCATTCGCAAATTTTGTTGCTGTTTCCATTGGTGCCGTAACAGGAGCAGGAAAAATGATGCCAATAGCTGGTGGGAAAGAAGGAACTCCTCTACTAGAAGGTTTGATATCCTTTTTACTTATTTCGCTTAGTCTTGCTATGATTACAGTTTGCATTCTTTTATTATCAGGTCTTTATAATCATTTGAGATATTCCACTACGCAGGAATACAATTAGCAAATTAATATTTTATAAAAAAATAATTGGGTCTTATTTGAAATGAAAATAGATTAAGATCTTAAAATTCATTTAGCATAATTAGAGCTTGATGCTTTAAACAATTTCCTATTCTTAGGAGCAAAATTTAAAAAATGAGAAAAAATATAATTAGAACAAGTGCAGTTTTCTTATTTTCTGCTTTAACATTTTCATTTATTAAACAGCCAGAGAATAATTTCAACGGTAATTACGAGAAGCAAATTAAACTTAGACGATATGATTCAGTAATTGTTTTAGAGCATAATTCAGAAACCTCTGCCAATATTAGTTTTGCTGATTTAGACAATGACAAAGACCTTGATGTTGTATTGGCTAAAGGCAGACATTGGCCTCTATTTAATAAAATTCTTTTTAATAATGGCAAAGGCGAATTCTCTAAAACGGTAGATTTAGGATCAAAACCGGATAAAACCTATTCCACAGTATTAGCTGATCTAGACAGTGACGGAGACTTTGACATTGTAGTCAGTAACGACAAAGACGATAAGTTAGTGTATTTCAATAATGGCAAAGGCGATTTTAGTCTATCACAATCTTGGGGCGAGCCCAAATGGAATACCCGATACGCATCGGTTGCAGATCTTAATAATGACGGAAAACTTGATATTATTGCTGCAAACCGTCAACAACCCTCCAATTATATTCTTAATGATGGATTCGGAAAATTCCCAGCTCAAAATACTAGGACTTTAACTTCTGAATCTGCAACTACCATAGTACCTGCAGATTTCAACAAGGATGGATTTATTGATTTAGCTATCCCCAATCGCGATGGTGGGCAGAATTTCATTTTTTACAACGGCGGTAAGGCTAACTTTACAAAGTCTAAAGCATTCGGCCCACTTCATAACAATGCTCGCACCGCAGCTGCAGCCGATATAAACTCTGATGGATTTATAGATTTAGTGCTTGGTGACGAACAAACTGGTACGTTTATATATATCAATGATAAAAAAGGAGGATGGAATGAACCCATAACTTTTGGCGAAAAACTAATTCCGTATTCAATTGTTATTGGCGATCTTAATAATGATAAAAAGCTTGATATTGTAGTTGGTTATGTAGATTCAAAAACTACCGCATACTTTAATGATGGAAATGGCCTAAAATATACAGAAGTAAAGTTTGGTGATGGCAAGGGAAGTGTGTATGGTGTGGCCTTAGGCGATGT
>JANNWE010000420.1:0-4421 GCA_031414675.1 Cytophagaceae bacterium | reverse complement strand
GAAAGCACCACTCTTATTTTGAGTGGTGCTTTTTGTTTTAAAAATATTAAGTTTTTATCATAATAAAGATGCTAAACATTTGGTTTTATTTTTTCAACTAAATTAAATGTCCAATTTATTAAAAAAACTTATAAAAAAATTACTTCATAGCTTTTTTGAAAAATATGTTAATTTTGGATTAAAATAGTAAAGGAAAATATGGATAGTGAATTTTTACCTAGAATAGGAATTACCATTGGAGATATTAATGGAATTGGTCCGGAAGTAATATTAAAAGCAATAAGTAATCAAAGAATAAATAAAATATGTATTCCTATTATTTATGGTTCAGGCAAACATCTAAGTAGGTATAAAACTTTAGTTGATATGCCAAATTGGCAATATGTAATAGTTAATGAACCAAATCAGGCTGTTTCCAAAAATTCAAGTTTGATAAATTGTTTAAAAGGCGATTATTTCGAAATTGAAATTGGAAAGCTAGATAAAAAAGCAGGTCAATTAGCATTTGATTCTTTAAAAAGAGCTACCGAAGATTTGAAAAATGGGCAAATTGATGCTTTAGTTACTGCCCCTATTTCAAAAGAAAATATACAAAGCGATACTTTTAAATTTCCAGGACATACCGAATATTTGGCGAATGAATTCGACAAAAAAGAGGTTTTAATGTTTATGGTCAGTGAGGATATTAGAATTGGAGTTGTTACTGGACATATACCATTGGAAGAAGTAAAAAAAACTTTAACCAAAGAGTTAATTACCTCCAAACTAAATATTATGTTAACTTCATTAAAAATAGATTTTGGTATTCAAAAACCTAAAATAGCAGTATTGGGGCTTAATCCACATGCTGGAGAAAATGGGCTATTGGGTAATGAAGAAAAAAATATCATTAATCCGGTAATTGAATCTTTTAAAGTAAAAGGAAATTTAATATTTGGATCTTTCCCCACCGATGGTTTTTTTGCTACTGGCCAATATAAAAAATTCGATGGAATTTTGTCAATGTATCATGACCAAGGATTAACTCCTTTTAAAATGCTTTCTTTTGAAACTGGTGTAAATTTTACTGCTGGTTTATTAGGAATCAGAACTTCTCCTGATCATGGAACTGGATTTGATATCGCCGGAAAAAACAGTGCAGATTCAACTTCAATGCTTCATGCAATTTACACTGCTATAGATATTGCTAAAAAAAGGAAAGAATATATAGAAATTGAATCAACCGCATTAAAGCATCAAAAGATTGATATAGATAGTTTAAGAAAGGAAAAAAACTAAAAAATGTTGGGAAGTTCTAGGTTTTCTATTGGACTTCTTAATTGCATAAAATCTGTTTTGACAAATTGTAAGTATGCACTAGTAGTTTGAATATTGTTGTGACCTAAAACTTGTTGCAAGATATGAACGTCTATTCCTGATTGAAGAGAATGAACTGCAAAACTATGTCTCAGAGTATTTAACGTTGCGGGTTTATTTATTTCAGATTCAATAACCGCTTTATGAAAAAACAATTGGATATTTCGAGCTGAATAAAAACCTTCTCCACTTGACCCAGGAAATAACACTTTTGTAGGATTATATTTCAGTAAATATTTTTCTATAAATAGGCCTAAGTTTGGAGCGAGTCTAAGGGTTCTTGTCTTTTTTGAATTTTTGTTTCTTATAATTATAATATTATTCTCTATATCAATATCCGTAATTTCCAAATTTATTACTTCGTTTATTTTCAATCCAACACTATATACTAGCATTATTAACAATTTGTGTTTCATGTTTTTAATGCTGTTAAAAAGTTGAACTAATTCTTCTTTAGATAAAATATCAATAGATTGTTCCTCTTTTATTTTCCCAGTTGCTTTAATATTTAATATTTTTGAAAATGTAACTTCATAAAAAAGCTTAATTGCTTTTCCAGTTTGAGTAGCATCTTGTTTAGATGTTTTTGTATTCGCTATACCAATTAAATAGTCAGAAATTAGTTCATCAGTTATTTTACTTTGGGAATAATCTCTAAAATGGTTATAAAAAACGAATATAGCATTCCTATACGCAGAAATCGTAGCTGAATTATATTTTCCTTTTTTCAAATGCTCAGTAAATCGTTCTATAAGGTGGGTCACGTTTTAAAAAAATTTAATATTTTTGACTATATTTGAAATCAAATTTACATTTTTTTTTTAAAATACAGTATAACTTTTCAATGTTAATATTTTTTGTTGGCTTATATTTATTTTTAACACTGTTTATTGGCTGGCTTTCTTCAAGGTTTATAAAAAATTCTCAAGACTATGTTTTAGCGGGAAGAAAAATGCCCACATTAGTGGTAGCATCTGGTTTGTTTGCCACTTGGTTTGGATCAGAAACCATCATGGGTGCTTCATCGGAATTTTCTAAACATGGTCTTCTCGGTGTAATTGAAGATCCTTTCGGTGCTTCTTTATGCTTATTATTAATTGGATTATTCTTTGCTAGGCCTTTATACAAATTAAATCTATACACCTTTAGTGATTATTTTAGAATACGATATAATAAAAAGGTAGAATTGGTATCCGCAGTACTAATGATTCCCTCCTATTTTAGTTGGATTGCCGCACAATTAGTTGCACTTTCTATAGTTTTAAATGCAATAGCTGGAATTCCTATTTTTATTGGAGTAATTATTTGTGCTGGTGTTGTTTTATTTTACACGTACATTGGGGGAATGTGGTCCATTTCTATTTCTGATACTATTCAAACAGTTTTAATTATT
This sequence comes from Cytophagaceae bacterium, assembly GCA_031414675.1. GTDB lineage: Bacteria > Bacteroidota > Bacteroidia > Cytophagales > Spirosomataceae > Leadbetterella. The sequence continues at coordinate 1,672 of JANNWE010000420.1, read as the reverse complement.
GTTGGACTATTTGCTTTATGTTTTCAATTTTATTATAAAGCAGGTGGCTGGCAAATTATTACCACTAAAATTCCGGATGGCTTTTTTAGAATTATTCCTAAAGAAAATACTGGGCAAGCATGGCTTACTTATTTTGCAGCATGGATTACTATTGGTTGGGGTTCTATTCCACAACAAGATGTTTTTCAACGTGTGCTGTCAGCAAAATCAGAAAATGCGGCTGTTAGAGGATCTATAATATCCGCATTCTTATATTTGACCGTGGCTTTTTTGCCTTTAGCCATAGTTTTTTTGGGATTAATAGCCACTCCAGAATTTAAAAGTACTGATTCTCAATTGTTTATTCCAAATTTGGTTTTACTTCATTCAAATTTGGTAATGCAAATTCTTTTTTTTGGAGCTTTGCTTTCTGCAATTTTCAGTACCTGTAGTGCCGCAGTTTTAGCTCCAGCTACCGTACTGGCTGAGAATATTATTAAACCACACTTTGGAAATAAAATAACAGATGCTACTCTGCTAAAAATAATGCGCTATTCTACCGTTGCTGTCACCATTATTGCTGTTTTATTATCATTCAATAATTCAAATATTTATGAATTAGTTGGAGAAGCATCAGCTTTGAGTTTAGTAGCTTTATTTGTTCCTTTAACTGCAGGTTTGTATTGGAAGAGAAGCAACTCTTTAGGTGCTATTTTGTCAATGATTTTAGGAACTGGAGTTTGGATATATTTTGAATTTTACCCAACCGAAACACCTTCGATGATTTTGGGGTTTTTAGCAAGCATCTCAGCAATGATTATCGGTTCTTTTATTGAAAAAAAATAAAAAATATATTTCAAATAGCTATCAAAAAATCTAACAATCTTTATAAAGGGGCTTGAGAAGCGTCATACAAAAAAAGTATGCTTTTGAAAGCCTCGGTTCAATATGAAAAAGGTTTTTCGACCAACACTCCCATTTTTGGATAAAGAACCTTAGTCCGAATTCAATGACTTGGACTCACATATAGGCAATTATTAAGTAGCAAATAGGCACTTTCATCCCATAATTATCCAAAAGTTATCATTAATCAAAAAAATAAAATAGATTTGCAAAAAAGCTATCTATGACTTCGATTATTATGATTGTAAAATAATTCGAAGTTTAACTATTTCTAATTGGAAAAAAATTGAGAAAAGAAAACCAAATATTACGAAAAAAAACAAACAATGAAAACGTACCAGTTTATGGCAAATGCTATACCGATTTGTACAAAAAATGGATAATTTTTGGTATCCTTTTTCTAATTTCCCCAAACTTATCATTCGGTATAGATCAGTTGGATGCTTCTGAGTTTTCAAAAATTAAAACTCCCGAAGGTCAAATTTATGTGTTGAAGAACTTCGAATCTACAAAGGAGGTTTTGGATTCTTACTTACCTATTTTATCTAAAAGTGGGAATAAAAAAGTTTTGTTTTTTTGGTATTATATCAAAAGTAGAAATATCATGTTGTACCCAAATTCTTTTCAAGAGGGTGAAAAAAACCTAAAATTTATGACAGATTTTGCTAAAAAACATGATTTGAAAGCAGAATACCAAATAGCCAAATATACAACTACCCTTGCACTACGTGCTAATAACAAAATAGATATTCAACAACATTATACCAAGTTTTTAGAAATTTTGGAGTCT
>JANNWE010000419.1:0-13923 GCA_031414675.1 Cytophagaceae bacterium | reverse complement strand
TGCTTTAAAATCATGTTTAGCTATGATCCTATCTATGTAATAAGACATTTCAATAATGTTTGAGCCTCCAAAACCTCTATGGATAATTTCATGAGGAGCTAAGTCTTGTTGAATATTTTTCCATAACCTAATGTAAGAACTACCTGTCACCAAAATTGCATTAGAGGAATAGGATTCAGTTTTATCAGACTTTTCAAATTCTTGAATATCTTTCTCAAATCTTAATACTCCTTCTGAATTTTTGGCTTTATTTAATTGACTATACAGCCAAAAGCCAATTTCATCCAATGAATTTTTAAATCTATTTTTATCACTGTCTAACGTATGGCCTGCATTTTCGTATAATTTCAAACCTACTGGAATACCTAAAGACAAGCCTCTATTATATAAAATTTTGCTTCCATACTTAAATCCATTATAATCAAAAGTAGAGTCAAATGGAACAATTTTGTCCCCAGTTCCATGCACATTAAAAAATGGAACATCTCCTGAATTTATCCATTTGTAATCAATCATGGCTCCCCAACAATTTATTACCCCACTAACTTTTGAAGAAAATCCTTCATTTCCGCTGCTTCCTTCTAGGCTACCTAATTTAGAGGTATTAATGTAGTTAGGTACTTCATTTTGGTCTAAATAAGCCAATTGTAATGCGGTCATTGCACCTGCCGACCCTCCAGCCACATAAATTTTGGATGTATCTATTCCATATTTTTCGGCATTCTTTCTAAAAAATCTAATAGCCGCTTTTGCATCCTGAACAGCCCTATACATCGCCTCAAAATAAACTGTATTCGATTTTGGCCCCTCAACTCCTAATCTGTAGTTTATTGAGCTACTTACATATCCTCTTTTGGCAAAACCAACGGTATATTCTATTGGATAACCAGTTGCTTTGTCACCATTAACAAAGCCGCCACCATGAATAAAAACAATAAGTGGTCGTTTTTTTAGCGTATCTGAAGTGGGTGAATATATGTCCAATAACAGTCTCTCAGAATCTCCTTTAATATTTTTGGCCTCGCCATATGGAATATTTTTTATTGAATCTATAGAAGAGAATACTTCGTTTTTGAAGCGTTGAGATTTTTGTGCAATAGATAAATAAGATAGGAAGCCTAATGTAATTATTAGGATTGCTTTTTTCATTTTATGTGTATTGGGTTAATGGTTGAATTTTGCAAAAAAATGCTTTTGATTAAGTTTAAATATTCCGTAAATATTTAAAAGGCTTCCAAATTTAAAAAAATTTAGGGTTCAAGTCGCTAAATCTAATCCTAAATTTTAAAAAGATATTATAAAGACAAAAAATGAATCAAATACCCTACCTCATGAACTATTATTTTCTTTGTTTTGAATTACATTTTACCTTCATTATTAATGAAATTCTACAAAAGCATTATTTCTTCTAAAATAAAAAAGTACTTGTTCAGTATTTATTCTCTCTTAGTCCATTTCCCCAATTCCCGTTTTCTCAACATGGCCTCTAAATAATAATAATCAGCATAAACAATAGGCACATCTATTTCAGAATTTGATGGAAGGTTACCAGTACTATGAATCAACAAAAATCCTTTGTTGGTTCTTGGCTCAGCTTTGTAATGAGTATTGATGTTTTTCATGATTTTATCCGCCTTTTCTTTGTAAAAAACTGCTTTCTCAGGAATCATAGTACTAAGTTCATACAAAGCGGAAGCAGTTATAGTAGCCGCTGAAACATCTCTAGGTTCATTGGGTATTTTAGGTGCCTTATAGTCCCAAAAAGGCACTAAATCTTTGGGTGTGCTTGAGTTTTTTAAAATATAATTGCCTATGTTTTCCGCTTGTATCAAGTATTTCTTATCTCCTGTTTCGCGATAACACATCGCATAGCTATATAAACCCCATGCTTGTCCACGTGCCCAAGAAGATTCGTCACTATAACCTTGATGGGTATTTCTTTTGGTCACAGTACCTGTTTTAGGATCATAGCCAATCACATGGTATGAACTAAAATCTGGCCTGAAATGGTTTTTCATTGTAGTATTGGCATGACTTATCGCAACTTTATAAAAAGTGGAGTCTTTGGTTTCTTTAAATGCCCAAAACAATAATTCGAGGTTCATCATATTGTCAATAATTACAGGAAAATCCCACACTTCAGCGTGGTGGTCCCAAGAGCGAATACAACCTACCTTAGGATTGAAACGAGTTATTAATGTACGAGCTGACTGAATCATGATGTCATGATATTTCGGGTCTTTTGTTAGACGATAACCGTTCCCAAAACTGCAATAGATTTTAAAGCCCATATCGTGCGTAACTCCATTGGTTTTTTCTTGCTCTAATGGAGCAGTGAACTCTCTGGCTTTTTCAAGCCATTTTTTATCATTGGTGAGTTCGTACATATACCAAAGATTTCCAGGGAAGAAACCACTTGTCCAATCCTTGGAAGCGACTAAAACCAAGGTGTCACCTTTGGTAGCTCTTGGACTTACGCCTTTTGCCCCACTGACTTTTGCTTTGGCAAACTCTTCAAAAGCATAGTCAAACTGTGCTTTTGCATGGTTAATTGGAGAAACTTTTCCATCTTTAGTTTGTTTATTTTGAGCTTCTGCATTTTGTGACACAATTGCACAACAAATGCTCAGTGCTATTAGGTATTTTTTCATATTTTTAAAAAATCTTATTCAATTGTTACTTTAAGTGGGTTTTCAATACGATTTTTGTATCCCTGTAAATAGCTAAACCATGCTGAGGCTGTAGTGATGACATTTGCTTTGTTCCATGCTGCTCCAGTATAATACACGAATGATTGGTTTTTTTGAGAGGTAGCTTGGGTCAATAGCTGTGTATCGCTAACTTTCATTTTAATAACTCGGTTAGTTACAATTGTTCCTACACCCGTTATACCATCTTCCCCCATTTGTGGTTCCCAATATCCCATGATGCCTTGTTGTTCGTCCAATAACATCGTTCCTTGGTCTTTTCTTTTAATGATTCCAACTACCAAATCCATGCTTGGCTTACTTGTATAATTGTACTGAGCTTCAATCCGATTGAGCTGAGAACCAGCTTCTAATGAAATGATTTTTATAGCTTTTACTTTCATTCCACCTACATCCCATTCGTCGTATTCCAAGGCAAAAGTAGTTCTAAGAGGACCATTGTCTAAGACTTTCCAACGAACATAATTTTTGGAATAATAGATAGAATCGTTCACATAAGGATAGCTATTGCCAGCTCCGCAGGTAAAACCAACGTGATAATAATCCATTCCATCGCCTAAATTATCATGGTATTTGCCTCTCTTATATCGCTCGTTAATTACCATTCTGGAAGTACTTTTCACCCAAACATCTATGCCGTAAGCCATTTCTTTGGGGGTTTGTTCGAGGGCTTTTCCATACATTCTGAATGCAATTTTGTCGTTTTCCCAAGCAAAATCATCTTTACGTTCAGGAACGTAACGCCCATAGGTTTTTGTGACAAAAGTTCCTGATTTTCCTTTCTGAATCAGAAGTTTAGTCGAAGCTTTGGCGGCCAAATCTACTTGAACCAACAGATTTTGAACCATTTTTTCACCTCGAAATTCTAATTGAAAAGGCACTTCTTTTTTGGTAAGACTATTGATTACCTTAAAGTTGGAAGTATCTATATTTGGATATTTTAGTGAAATACTTTTCCACGAAATGGCTACTACTTCTTCCTTTCGATTTGTCGAAGTTGGATTTGAGATTGTAATTATTGCTTTTTGATTTTGTGCCTGAACTTGTTTTGTGAAGACCAAAGCTAGTACTATCAAAAGCAAAGCAAATTTATTCATCTTCTTAATTTTTGTTTTTCCCTTTGTTTTTATCTGCATTTTTTTCAGCTTTATTTGCATGACGACCAGTGCCGTCCCCTTCGTCTAGTATTCCTCCCTCTGGATTTAGTTTTTTTAAGACTGCCGCCAAACGAAGCTTCGCATCACTTGCCTCTTTGTTTTGAGAAACACTTGCCACCAGGTTTTCTTCAAAGGGAGCTTTGCTCATATCGAACAAATCACCTTCTCTATTTAATTTAAATTTTTGATCTCTTACATACCATTGGCTGCCCAATTCCATAAAAATCCATTCTCTCGGATTTCCTTTTTGGCCTTTGAGTTGAGGCACAAAACTTCTGCCGTCCAAAACCTTGTTTATGGGCAATTTTGCTCCTGCTATATCCGCCAAAGTTGGTAAAATATCAGAAGCATCTATTAAATCATGAGTGACTTTATTAGTAGCAATCATCCCTGGCCAATTGGCAATCATTGGTACTAAACTGCCTCCCTCCAGCATTGAGCCCTTTTTGCCCGAAAGAAGTTTGCCCCCAATGGTTACTTTTTGATATTGTTCGCTTGCTGTACCATTGTCGCCCATGAAAACAATTAGGGTATTTTCCCGTAGTTTAAGTTCTTCTAGGGTTTTTATTAATTTACCCACCAATTTATCCATATAGGCTACATTATCGGCATAAAAATCTTTGCTATCGGGTTTACTATCCGGTGTTTCTTGTATCAAATTATGCACATGTGACATGGCATAATGGACATAAAATGGATGGTTTTTATTTTGCTTGATGAATTTTACCAATTGATTATGCATCAAATCAGGCATATATTCCTGTTTACCCAATATTTTGGTTTCTCCATTAACCAGGTAATCTTTTTTATTTTTTGCCCAATACCCACCACTACCTTTAAACGTTATATAATCGTCGAAACCAAAATCGGCTGGTGTTAAGCCAAACTGGCTCCATTTGCCAATCATGGCACTTTTATAGCCTTCTGTTTTTAATACAGAAGGAATAAGTGTTTCTTCTGAGGGTTTTATTTTAGCCACATTGTCTTGATTGACAGCACCCGTGCGAAAAGCATATCGACCAGTAAGAATCAAAGCCCTTGATGGTCCACATAACGGTGCAGTGTAAGCATGATTAAACTTCATACCATTTTTTGCCAATTGATCAATATTTGGCGTTTTGTTATTGTCAGAACCATAGCAACCCACTTCACCTATGCCTAAATCATCAGCAAGAATAAAGATGATGTTGGTTTTTTTATTCAGGGCAGATTTTGCATTGTTGGACTGCCCAAAGGATATTAAATTAATAAATACAAGCAAACAAGAAATTACAATTTTCATTATTTATAAATTAAAATATGTTTTAAAACCAAATTACGCTTCTTTCAAAACTTGTTGTACTTCTTTTAAGAATCTTGCAACTTTTTCTTTAGGGTCTCCTTTTCCAAGCGTTTCGATTGGGATATACCCTCTATAACCCGATTCTTTAATGATTTTAAACAGCCTTTTTAAATCTGTTTTTACTTCCACACCGTTTACGAATATGTTTTCTTTCACCTGCCAGTTTACTGCATATTTTACTGTTTGCGCAATTTGTTCATAAGGATCGCCTTGGTGGTAACTACCTGTATCCAATATCAAACCGAACCATTCCATATTAACCATTTTAATAATCTTTATGACATCATCGGAATTTTGTATAAAATCATGATGATTTTGAATGGCTACAATCACGCCATGTTTTTGACCATATTCTACACACTCCCGAATGTCTTTAACCATCCAAGCGGCAATTTGGTCCCATGTATATTCTTTTGGTCTGAGTACTCCTGCAAAAACACGAATAACTGGAGCCCCCAATTTAGAGGCTACTTCTATCCATTTTTTTATTAATTGCACATCGGCTTTTCGTTTTTCAGGATCTGGATTGGTATAATCATTTCTAATACCAGTCCCTGTTATTTCTAAGCCTAATAAATGTGCTTTTCGTTTGATATGATAAATATATTCATCTGAAGGTACTTGTGGATAATTTGGGAAAAAATAACCTGTTAAATCTACTCCATCAAAGTTTTGCTCAGAGCAAAAATCTAATAAATCATCCAAATTCATAGATTTATCAGTCAATGGCGTACTGAAAGAATAAGCGTTTAAACTTGTTTTAAGCTTGCTTTTTTTTGAATTATCTTCTACTGCTTCATTCTCTTGTTCAAATGTAGCAATAGCTGGAACAATCATTAAGGATTTTACAAAATTCCTTCTTGTGGTTTCGGTCTTCATTATTTTCTTATTTTATGGTTGAAACTGGAACTGGATCCATATCGGTAAACTCTTTATTTTCACCAGCCATACCCCAAATAAAGCCGTAGTTGGCCGTACCAACACCAAAATGCATACTCCATGGCGGAGAAATAACAGCCTCATTTTTTGCTACCACTATATGTCTAGTTTCTTGGGGTTGTCCCATAAAGTGCATCACTCTTTGAACTTCATCAATATCGAAATAAAAATAAGCTTCCATTCTTCGTGTATGCGTATGGGGTGGAACAGAATTCCAAACATTACCTTGCTCCAAAACTGTAAGACCCATTACGAGTTGGCAACTTTGAATGCCATCATTATGTATGTATTTATAAATTGTTCTTTTATTAGATGTTAAAATATCACCTAAATTGACTGGAGATGCTTCAGCTTTTGTCATTTTTCTATTCGTGTAGGTATGATGAGCAGGACATGATAGCACATAAAAATATGCAGGTTCTGAGGCGTTTGTACTTTCGAAACTTACCTTTTTAGTCCCTTTGCCCAAATATACACATTCTAGTTTTTCTAATTCATAGCTTATGCCATCTGCAACTACTTTCCCGTTTCCACCTACATTAATAATTCCCATTTCTCTTCTTTCTAAAAAGAAATTTGCTTTTAATTCTTCTTCTAATGGTAAACTAATAGCATCCGCTAGTGGAACAACTCCTCCAATAATAACTCGATCATAATGCGAATACACCAACGCTATTTTGCCGTGTACCATGAGGTTTTGTATCAAAAAATTGTCTCGCAAATCTTGCGTATTCATTTCACTGGTTTCTTTGCGGCTAGTTTCAAATCTTACTTGCATTTTATTTTATTTTAAAATTTTATTTATTATCTACCCATCCAACCTCCATCTACAGTAATGATGGTTCCATTTATATAATCTGATGCTGGAGAAGAAAGAAACACAAAGGCTCCTGTCATATCAGAGGTTTCACCCCACCTTTTGGCTGGAATTCTAGCCAATATTGCTGAATTTCTTTCTTGGTCAGCTCTCAATGCAGAGGTATTGTTTGTTGCGATATACCCTGGGGCCACCCCATTTACGTTTACTCCAGAAGCTGCCCATTCATTGGCAAATGCTTTTAATAAAGAAGATAAGGCTCCTTTACTTGCCGCATAGCTAGGAACATTTATTCCTCCTTGAAAAGTTAATAAGGAACAGGTAAATACGATTTTACCCGCTTTTTGCTCTACCATTCTTTTACCAATTTCTCGGGTAATAATAAACTGAGAATTCAGATTTATGTCCATAATAGTATCCCAATATTCATCAGAATGAGTAGCAGCTGGCTCTCGCAAAATATGACCTGCATTGTTAATTAGAATATCAATGCATGGGTGATCTATCTTAACTTTATTTAAAAATAAATATAAAGATGCTCTATCTGAGAAATCGGCTTGGTATGGATAAAACTTTCTACCTGCCGCCTCTACCGCTAAAGCTACTTCGCTACCTGAAAATGGAAGTTTACTAGAAACTCCAATAATATCTGCTCCAGATTGGGCAAGTGCAATTGCGATGTCCATTCCAATTCCGCTGCTACAGCCCGTCACTAAAGCAATTTTATGGTCTACTCTAAAGTTTAACATGTTCTATTTTTACTTTTTTAAAATTAATCTTTCGCTTTTCTCCAATGTAAAGTATCTCCTTTAAATCGGGTAAGTGCTGCCATTTCAGATGGAATACCTAAATCTCCCTGTTCTTTCATCCAGGTTTTCAATTCAATTAGCAACTTGTCTTGGACCGATTTTAGCTTAGAATCGTTTGCCAAATTGGTTAACTCATATATATCTTTTTTGATGTTATAGAGTTCAAATTCTGGTCGGTTTCGGTACAAACTTGCGTGTGCGTTTTCTTTCTTATTATTTTTAGATTCATCCAACCACCCTTCATACAATTTGTTCCCAGACCTGGATGCTGAGCAGTAGAAAGGCTCTTTGAAATTAAGATTCCATAGTAATTTGTAATCGTGGTCTTGAACAGAACGAACCGGGTAGTTTTCAGAGCCATTATTGATACCTCTGGTGGTATGAACGCCGTAAACGTATTTTCTTATTTCTGTATTTTTGCCTAACAGAGTGGCATAAAAGCTTTTACCATCAAGGGTCATTGAGCCTTCTTTGTTGGCCCTAAGCGTAAGCGGGTCACCCCCCGCTGCTTGGTATAGCGTGGGTACGACATCTATGTATTGTGAAAGAATGTTGGTACGGGTTGAAGGTTTAGTTGCCTTTGGCCAACGTACTATGAATGCTGCTTTCAAACCCATATTATAGCAAGTCCATTTTCCAAAAGGTAATGAAGTGCCGTGTTCGCTGGCAAACATAAAAATGGTGTTATCTTTTTTTGGTTGTTTATCAACTATATTCATACAATGCCCTACTAGACTATCTGCATACGTAATTTCTGCATAGTATTTTACCAATTCTTTCCTTGTTTCCTTTGTGTCAACCATGTAAGGTGCTATTTTAAGTTTCTTAGCATCATAGTTTTTAGTATTACCACGTGTCCAAGGACCATGCGGTTGGTTTGAAGCAACAACTAATAAATAAGGCTTTGTTTTATCTTTGTTAATCCAAGCTTCTGCATCCGCCAAGTTTATGTCTTGCCCTTCACCATTATCACTATCTCTACCTCCAAGATATTCAAATGGGAAAGAGGCAACTGGTGCGGTATGCCTTTTCCCTATCAAAGCTACCCGATAACCCATTTTTTTAAAGTGTGTAAAAACGCTAATTACGTCATTATACACTTTTGCATGATTGGGATAGCTTCCATTTTTAACGGGAAAAACACCAGTGTATAAACTTTGACGTGTTGGACCGCACATAGCGGTGGCGTTATTCATATTATCAAAACATAAACCTTGCTGAGCCAACTTTGTCAAATTTGGTGTTTTCACGTCTGGGCTTCCGTAAGGTTCACAATCTATTGCTGTCATATCGTCGGCAATAAAGAATAGAATGTCTGGCTTCTTTTGAGTGTCTTTGATTGATTTTTTTGAAGATTGAATATAAGATCCGAATAAAACGGATATTGCTATTCCACTTAGGATTAAGAATATTTTTCTATACATAAGGTTGAAAATTAAACAATTTAAATTTAAAATTTGGCTTACTCTTTAACAATTCCAGATGCTCTAACATTTTTCCCTTTTCTTTCTGTAATGTCATCTCCTAAATCATCCCTAGCTTCTTCGGCTAAATTTTGGAGTTGGGCCACAATTTCAGGATAGATAGTTTGCACATCATATCTTTCTGAAGGGTCACGTCGTAAGTCATATAATGCTAAGCCACTAGAAATGTTTTTTGTAGCTCCCCCTAATCCATCATTGCTGGGAACTTGTGTTTCATATGAACGTCCACTGTGAGGTAAAACAAGTTTCCAGCTTCCCAATCGAACAGCTTCCAATGAATTTCTTTGATAATAATAATAAAAGGTCTTTCGGGGAGTTTCATTTAAATTTCCTTTTAATAAGGTTAGAAAGTCAATTCCGTCAATTTTATTTTTTGGCAATTCGGCTTTGCAAATTCGAGCAAGTGTTGGTAAAATATCAATAGTAGAAGTAAGCTGATTACAAACCAATCCTGCTGGTGATGTGCCTTTCCATCTCATAATACAAGGTACCCGATGTCCACCTTCATAAGTTGTGCCTTTCCCTTCTCTAAAACCTCCTGCCGAACCCGCATGATTTCCAAAATTAAGCCACGGACCGTTATCACTTGTTAATATTACAAGTGTATTTTCATCTAATCCATTTTCTTTTAAGGTTCGGAGTACTTCTCCCACTGACCAATCAATTTCCATCATTAAGTCAGCATATAAGCCTGCCTTACTTTTGCCCTTAAATTTTTCAGAAACGGCAATTGGAACATGGGGCATAGAATGTGGCAAATATAAAAAAAATGGCTTTTTTTTGTTTTTCTTAATGAATCTTACAGCATTTTCAGTATAGATAGTAGTGAGCTTGGCTTGGTCTTCAAGGGTTTTAATTTCTTCTCTTTTTTCGTTATTTTCAATTAATGGCAAAATTGGATAGCTATATTTGTTTTGTGATTGAATAGCTGGGCTTCCGTCATAGTTTATGGGCCACATATCATTAGAATAAGGTAAGCCTACATATTCATCAAAACCATGTTGAAGTGGCAAAAATTGTTTCTGATAACCCAAATGCCATTTGCCGAAAATACCCGTGGCATATCCTTTTTGTTTTAGCATTTCGGCAATGGTAGTTTCATCACTATTAATTCCGTTTTTGCTATAAGGCATTAAGGCCCCCGAAATACTTAATCTATTTGGATAACAACCAGTAAGTAAAGCCGCCCTTGAAGCGCTACAAACCGCCTGGGCTGTAAGAAAATTGGTAAACCGTATTCCTTCCGCAGCCATTTTATCTATGTTTGGAGTCTGATAATTAATTGCCCCATTACAGCTTAAATCACCATAACCCATGTCATCCATATATATCAAAACAATATTGGGCTGAATTTCTTTTGCTGGTCTACTGCTTTGTAAAACCAATAATGTTAAAAGTCCATAAATAATTTTTTTCATTTTTATAATTATTTTTATTCTGTTAAAAAACTCTTTATTTTGCAGGCTTCCAAGGCCATGGTTTTGCTTTTGTTCTGATAGCTTCGCTTTCCCATTTCTGAGCCAATTCCTTGGTTTTTTCAGGAAATTTGGAAGCAAGATTTATTCGTTCTGTAGGATCGTTACTCAAATCATACAATTCCCATTTATTTTCATCTGTCACTCCGAACGTTTTTTGCTTCCCCGTTTTTGAAACCAATTTCCAATCTCCAATCCTTAGGGCACGATTAGCAGAATGTTCCCAAAAAATAAAATCACGTTCTATGGGCATATTAGAAAATGCTGGGATAAGATTTATACCCTCCATTACTTGTAATTCGTCCCCATTTAATTGCTTTGGGTATTCTATACCTGTTATTGCCAAACAAGTTGCCATAATATCAATTAAATGAGAAGGTTGATTTCTTATTTGGCCTTTAGCGGATATTCCTTTAGGCCAATGAATAATCAGCGGGGAAGCTATGCCCCCTTCATGTGTATATTGCTTATAACTTCTAAAAGGTGTATTGCTAACATTTGCCCATTCTTCCCCATAATTTGACCAAGAATTTGCCTCCCCTGGCAGTATGCCTCTCCCGCTTTGGACAAACCTACCATCACGGGTATAAACAGGCTTTTTATCTAAAAATATGACTTCTTGTGATATGGGTCTCAAAATTTTTTGCTCCTCGGTTAGCTGTATCGCTGGTTTATTAGTTTCCACGGGCTCGGCACATCCCCCGTTATCATGCAAATAAAAGAACACCGTATTTTCTAATTCGCCTTTCTTTTCAAGTGCGGCAATGATTTTCCCAATCCCTTCGTCCATAATATCGATCATCGCCGCATAAACTTCCATACGTTTTACTTGCCAGTCTTTTAGTGGTTCGTCTTTCCATGCGGGTATATCAACTCCTCGGTCTGTCAGAATGGTTTTATCATCTATGATTCCAAATTTCTTAAGTTTATTGAACCGTTCCTCCCGTATCGCATCCCACCCTTTATCATAGACCCCATTATATTTTTTAATGTCTTTCTCTGGTGCGTGATGTGGCCAATGAGCGGCTGTGTAAGCCACATACATGAAAAACGGTTGTTGTTTTGGATTTTCTTGAATAAATTTTACAGTAGTATCACTAATAGCTCTAGTATAGTAAAAATCTTTATAGGGGGCTATAAAAGTATTGTTGCTAATTAAAGTACCTGGATCATAATAACTTCCAGATCCATTTAATGTACCGAAATATCTCTGAAAACCGCGTTGAAGTGGCCAATTACTTTTGTCACCCTTAGGATTCATTTCTTTTGCTAAATGCCATTTTCCAGTCATATAGGTTGCATAACCTGCTTTTTTTAAAACTTCTGCAATGGTAAGTGCTTTTTTACTTAAGTCGTCTTTATACCCTTCTTCCGTATAATTTTCAGTAGAAAGATGCCCCATATTGGCTTGGTGAGGATATAAGCCGGTAAGCAAAGATGCCCGAGTAGGACTACAGCGAGCTGTATTGTAAAAGTGAGTAAACCTCAATCCATTACTTGCCAAACGGTCGATATTGGGTGTTCTGATTTCTGAACCAAAACACCCAATGTCAGAATAACCCATATCGTCTGTCAAAATAATGATAACATTGGGCTTTTTACTTTGAGCGTTTAATTCAAATACACAAATTAATGTGAATAGGTAAATTAAAACTTTGTGTACAATTATTAGACTATTCATAAAAAATCTTTATTTGTCAGAAACACATCTAAATCCCAAATGCTCCATGCCCGAATCGGGTGAACTTTTCATTCTGGCTGCCACTCTATATCCGCTGCAATACGATTCATTACACAAAAAAGAACCTCCCCGCATAGTTCTTTTGGGCACTGTGGGTTCGTCGGGATCATAACTGTTTGTAGGACCTTTGGGATTTTCAATAATTTTAATGTTAGAAATCTGTTCATAGTAATCGTGGTGGTAAAGGTCTGCACACCATTCCCAGACGTTTCCACTCATGTCGAATAATCCATAACCATTGGCTGGAAAAGATTTTACTGGAGATGCTCCATAAAATCCATCCTTTGTGTCATTTTTATATGGAAAGCTCCCTTGCCAATAATTACATTTATTTTTACCCAATTCTACATTTTCATTTCCCCAAGAATAAATATTATTTATAAGGTTTCCTCTTGCGGCAAATTCCCATTCAGCCTCTGTGGGCAGACGTTTACCTGCCCATTTGCTATAAGCCGTGGCATCGTCCCAGCTAATATGGACAACAGGAAAATTTTCTTTGCCATTTATGTTACTTTTTGGTCCTTTGGGGTGTTTCCAGTCTGAATCGTGCGTCCATTGCCACCATTGACTATAATCTTGAAGATTTACAGCACCTTGGGTAGGGACAAAAACCAAGGAGGCTGCTTTAAGCATTTCGGCATCCGGTTTTTGTGTACCTGGAGGTAATGTTGCTTTTATTTCTTCCCAGTTTACATCTTTTTCAGCAGTAGTAATGTAACCAGTAGCTTTTACAAAGGCCGCAAACTGCTTATTTGTAACTTCGGCAGCATCCATATAAAAACCATTGAGCTTTACTTTGTGTTTAGGGAGCTCGTCTTTTCTGCCTTGTTCATTATCTGCACCCATTTCAAAAGTACCTCCTTCTATCCAAACCATTCCTTCTTTGTTTCCAGTTGGTTTTGTATTAACAGAATCTGTATTTTTAGTGTTTGTTGCAAATCTATTTGGAATTTTTGTCGTACAGCAAGACATTTCTTCTTCCTTCTTTTTTTTATAATATTGAAAATAAAAAAAGGAGGCCCCACCCAAAACAACAAAAGCTAATACAATCCATTTTACGTTTTTCATATTTTCTAATTTATTAGCCAATTTACGCCAACATCTTTTTTATATACAATTTTGGTGTTATCAAATTCCATAATTTCTTTTTGTGATAGTTTAATAGTATGAATTTCAAGCCTTTGATTAATAGCATTAATAACTGAATCATCCACCTTATGTCTTGTGGAATAAAAACCATCATTTAAAACCAAGTCTTTTGTTGTAACCTGTAAAAAACCTTTTTCTGATGTTACTCCATTGGTATAAAGATTATCAATTAAAGTATAAGTTGAAGTTGGATCTTCAATTACAATAGGTTCAATGTGTTTTCCGACTGTATTTATTACAGTATTGCCAACCAACAAAACATTTTTGGGGGCAACAAGTGGCTTTCCTTTGCTTTTATTTCC